>DAORIL010000087.1:0-14602 GCA_035438525.1 Pyrinomonadaceae bacterium | reverse complement strand
TTTGATATTCTACCAAAGACAGTTTTCTCTCCACTTTTATTGAACCACGTCACTTTGATGCGCAAAATCTATTTATTAGAGATTACAGTTTCCCACAGTATTGCGCCATAGACAAATTTTAGATCTAAAATCACTCCATTTTCCGATTTTCCTAAAACTTATAGTTTTGAATGTGTTATAGTTTCGACAACTATTTTTTTTCCTTAAACTTTGATCCCGATGGAGGCAGCCGGATGAATTGGAAGATTGAAAACATCGAAAGCGATCATTATGTCAGGGTTACTTTTGAAGGTAAGTTTGATAGTTCACAATATAGAGAGATGTTGAACGACATTATCTCGCAGGAGTTCTGGCAGCCGGACACACCATTGTTGATGGACAACAGAAATCTTGATTTCGGTGAAATTGACTTTAAAACTATGAGACAGCTTTCCTTAAATTTTCAAAGTTTTGCTGAAAGGATCGGGAAGGGCAAAGCCGCGATGCTGATGAAATCAATTCTTGATTTTGGATATGGACGCCAGTTTGAAATACTCTCGGACCTTAGGGGTGAGACCAAAATGCACGTTTTTACGGATGAAGAAAAAGCCCTCAATTGGCTATTGAGAAAGAAATAGATTTGTGTGATAAGTAAACTTTGATTTGCAAAATCTATTCATAAGAGATTTTAGTTTCCCGCAGTATTGGTCCATGGACAAATTTATGACAAAAGGAGCGACCGTTTGCTTGGGCAATACATTCCGAAACAAAACCGTGCTTCAGAAAAAATAACGGCTCTTAAATTAATTCACCAAAAATGGTTCTTGTGAGTTCGAATCTCGCTATCCCGACTCTAATAATAAAAGGCTTTCGAAGTTGTTTAACTTGGAAAGCCTTTTGTTTTTTTATTCTGATTTCACTTTCTCTGAATCAGTTTCCTCTATTCCTGCTTCTTCAACAGGTTCCGGTTCAGGCATTTCTTCAATTTGTTCATTTTCGTCAACCTTTTTTAATTGTTCAACAGTTTCTTCGGGTTTACCAAACATTTTATCCCTGAGCCTCAGAACTAGAAATTGATCAAAGAAAATGCCAACCCCGCCAACAATACAAAAGATAGCACCGAAAATTCCATTTTTGGACAGTAATCCGGCCGTGTCTAAATTTTCCTTAATCTGGTATGCCTTCAGGCTTTCGGTCAGCCACCAGGTATTGACCATAATAAAAACAGCGAAAAACGAAAAGGTCAGCCATAACGCCCAACTTTTACGATTTGTCCACATAATTACATTGGACAAGACTAATAAAATAAGAGAAGAAATCCACAAAGATAACCAATGTAGACTTTCGTAAGACTTAAAAGTGTCAACAATTTGCGGAGGGGGGAATCCGATGCTACTCAGTTGCCAATTTGTCAAAAATGACAATACTGCCATAAATAAAATTGCAACTGCAAAAAGGATTAGAAATATTTTGTTTAACATAGTGTTGTCTTTTTAGCACAAATTTAAGAAATGTAAAAGAAAAAGGATGAACAAAACTGCTCATCCTCAAAAAAATAAATTGGAAGCTAAATTATTTCTTAGGTTCAACCGGAACAAAAACAGTTCGACCACCTCTGCTAACTAACAATAAAGCAGGCTTTTCTCCCGATTTTTCTAGGGCAGATTGAACATCTTCAAATTTTTCAATCGGTTGACGGTTGATCTCTAAGATCACATCACCTTTGATGATACCTTCTGCGGCTGCCGGACCTTCCGGGTCAACATCGGTTACGACCAAACCTTTGGTATCAGGAGGAAGCTCAAGTTTTTTAGCAATTTCAGGGGTTATTGGCTGTAAATCAAGTCCAAGTTTACCACTTTCAGCAGATTTATTATTTGATTCCTTGTTGCCTTCCCCACCATCTTTTTGAGCAGTTTCCGGTGTGTATTCATCAAGCGTAGCTTTTAATTCAACCTCTTTTCCATCACGCAAAACCGTCAATTTAATTTCCGTTCCGGGAGCAGTTTGGGCAACTTTATTGCGAAGACTATTTCCGTCTTCAACTTTTTCGCCATTGATTGCAACAATTATATCTCCGCGTTTAACTCCGGCTTTATCCGCTGAACTTCCAGGCTTGACCGAACCAACAATAACTCCTTTGTTATCTTTCAGATCCAAATTTTTTGCCAACTCATCCGTAATACTTTGGATTCCAACTCCGAGTTGTCCACGCTTGACTTTTCCATCCTTCAAAAGTTGTTCCATGACAGATTTTGCCATGTTAGAAGGGATAGAAAAACCAATTCCGATGTTGCCCCCCGAAGGGGAAAGAATTTGCGAGTTAATTCCGATCAATTCCCCATTGAGACTGACCAAAGCCCCGCCGGAATTTCCCCGATTGATAGGTGCATCAATTTGCAAAAAATCTTCAAAACTTCCATCGCTCAAACCAGTCCGGCGGCCTTTAGCCGAAATAATTCCTGCCGTCACGGTTTGACCGATTCCCAACGGGTTTCCGATTGCTAAAATAATATCTCCGACCCGAACTTTGTCAGAGTCACCTAAGTTCAAATACGGCAGATCTTTAGCGTCAACTTTCAAAACTGCTAAATCGGTCAATTGATCCAATCCGATAACTTTGGCATCCAAAACCCTTTTATCATTCATTTCGATTTTGATTTTAGTTGCCCCGTCAACGACGTGATTATTGGTTAAAATTGTTCCGTCGGCACTAACAATAACCCCGGAACCAATTCCACGTTCAAGCTGCGGACGTTGTTCCTGCGGTGCCTGCGGAAGCCCTTTAAAAAAGTCTTCAAATGAACCGCCTTGTTTTCCCGGTTTGGCTTTGACCTCGACATTTACTTTTACGACTGCCGGAGCCACCCGATCAACAATGTCAGCGTATGAAGTCCTCGAACCATCAGCCAAAATCGGTGAAGGTGGAATCTGCGGTTTATTTTCGACAGGCTGGTTTGGATCGTTTCCAGACTCTAAAGCAGTTGTTTTACAACCGTTTAGAAAGATAGCAAAACATGAAATTAAAATTATTGATAACAAATGCGATTTTTTTAACATAGTAACCTCTCAAAAAAATTCTAACTTAAAGTATAGCAATTTTGAATATTCAAACTGCGCAAATAGTTGATTTAACAAATATTTTACGTTTAAATTCAAAATTTGTTCTGTTTTAATAAAAATGGCGAAAATCAAACAAATTTTAACTTTTCTTTTTGATTGAACTTATTTTTTCCTCACTTTCGGAGATTCGTCTTCAAAAATATAAGATAAAGTTTTATAAATTAGTTTTGAACAAAGAAAAGCCGGGGCATCAGAATTGTCCGTTTTTGAAAATTCAACTAAATCCATTCCAACTATCCTTTTTTTCTCGGCTAAAGTTTTTATCAAAATTAAAGTTTCATACCAGCCAAGTCCACCGGGTTCCGGTGTTCCAGTGGTAGGCACTAAACTAGGATCAAGCCCATCTATATCAATAGTTAAATAAACATTATCGCTCAAAGAATTAACAGCCTCATCAATCCAGTCCGTATTTCCAACCACATCTTTTGCCCAGAAAATTTTGGTAGGCAAATTTTCATCTAATGAACGCGCTTCCTCAGCAGAAATCGAACGAATTCCAACTTGGACAGAAGGAATTCTCATATTTTTGACCACCCGAGCCATCACCGAAGCGTGGGAATGTGGCGTGCCATCGTAGCTATCTCGCAAATCCGCATGGGCATCAATCTGCAAAACACTTAAATTGTGGTATCGTTCGGCATGAGCGCGAATAACAGGCACACTTATCGAATGTTCCCCTCCCAACATACACAAAAATTTCCCGCTTGCGACTAATGCTCTGGACTTTTGATAAAGGCCCTCCATCATTTTTTCGGGAGTTGTTTGTGACTGAAATTCTTCGGAAGTATGGATGCCGATCTTATAAACTTCCGAATCGGTTTCCTCTTCGTAAAGTTCCATATTTCGAGAAGCATCAATAATTGCCATCGCACCTTTTCCAGTCCCTTTACCATAGGAAACTGTCCCCTCGTAAGCGACCGGAAAAACAATTATCCGCGCAGTTTGAAAGTTTGAGTATTTTTCTTCCTTGATCCCACCGAAATTCATCGGTAAATTTGCTGATTCACTCATCGTTTGGTTTAAATAGCTATTCTTTTAATCAAATTTTATTTCAAACCGTTCTGCCATTCGATACAAAGTTCGCCTGTCCACCCCAAGGATTTCGGCGGTTTTAGTTTTATTTCCTTTAGTTTCCTGTAAAACAAACTGTAAATATCGTTTTTCGAGTTCATCCAAACCGGGCAAATCCTTATAAAAGCCCGATAAATCAGGTTCGTTTGTATTCTTTTTAATCCCATCCGAAAACAGTTTGACAGGTAGATCTTCATCCAAAATTTCATAACCGCGAGCACGTAAAGCGGCATATTCAATTGTCGCTTCAAGCTCCCGCACATTTCCTTTCCAGTCATATTCTGCCAAAGTTTTAAGAACTTTCGGGGAAAATTCCAAATTAGATTTATTGGCATTTCGTTTTGCTTTTTGCAAAAATCTTTTAGCTAAAATAGGAATGTCCGAGGTTCTTTCACGTAAGGCCGGCACCCGCAAAGTGATAACGCTAAATCGATAAAACAAATCTTCGCGAAAATTTCCATCTTTAACTTCTTTTTCCAAATCCCGATTAGTGGCGGTAATTATGCGGGCATTGACTTTTCGGGTTTGGTTTGAACCGACCCGGCGAATTTCGTTTTCTTGTAGAGCTCGTAGCAATTTAACCTGCATTGCCAATGAAGTTTCACCAATTTCGTCCAGAAATAATGTGCCATTTTCGGCTTCTTCCCAGAGTCCGCGCCGATCAGCGTTGGCTCCGGTAAAAGAGCCTTTTGAATGTCCAAAAAGTTCCGCTTCTAATAAAGTTTCGGTCAACGCTCCACAGTTGATGGCTACAAAAGGGTTATTTTGCCTCGAAGAATTTTGATGAATTGCTCTGGCGACCAACTCTTTCCCGGTTCCGCTTTCACCTAAAATTAAAACCGTCGAATTAGTTGGCGCAACCCGGGCGATCTCTTTGTAAAGTTCAATCATCGGAGGCGAATTTCCAACCATAAAACCGGTCGAAATCGGAACATTTAAACCATCACCCTTCGTTGTTTGTTTTTCCATTGCGCGTTTGGCAGTGGCAACTATTTCATTGACTTTGAACGGTTTAGAGATAAAATCCCAGGCACCCTCACGGGTTGCTTCGACGGCTGTTTCAAGCGAACCAAACCCAGTTACTAAAATTACCGGAGATTTTTCGCGCAGACGTTTTAGGAGGTCTAAGCCAGAAAGATCTGACTCTAAATTAATATCGCTGATAACTAGGTCAAATTTGTGTTGGTTCGAGAGGATCAATGCTTTTTCCGGTGAATTGGCAGTTTCACACGACCAATTTTGCGCCATTAAAATCTCGCTCAAAAGTTCGCATGAAGCCTTATCATCATCAACCACGAGAATTTTTTTCATCAAGTTCATCATAACATAAATTAGGTTTAGTATTGAAAAAACGGCTGCCGAGAATCCTCGTCAACCGTTGCGGAAAAATAGCTTCAAAAATTTTTATTTGAGCTTTGCGGTTTCAGGAGTTTCATCAGCAAAACTTTTAATTTTCCCCTTATCATTGACCACAATATGCGTGGTTAAACCAGATGGCTCTTTGATGAAAAAGGAATAAAGTGTTTTGTGTTTTTTATCAATTGTATTGGCTTGGATAACATCGCCGTTAGCACGCTTCAAAGCAATTTCCTGGGCTTCTTCCAGTGTCACTTTATTTTTTGATGCGGCAAAAATATTTCCGCCAAAAACCAATGTTGCCAACGCTATACTTAAAAATAATTTCGTTTTCATAAATATTACCTTCCCTTGTTAATTTGCAGAAGCATTTCACTTTTTACCTGCTAAATATTTACATCGCAAGAAATGTGCCATTCATGAAAACATTGCAAACATTGGTTTTATTGAAATTTTATAGTAAAATAACTTGCGTCATTTTTGTATTTCCAACCAAATCGCCACAATAATATTTTTTTAATTTCGATGCTTTTTTGCTTATAAACAAAAAGCTGACTTTAACAACTAGGGCAAAAGTCAGCTTTAAATATGGCTTATTCAAATTATTAGAAAATCCACCAATGTTTTTTCCTATGTGTTTTTGTAGCTTTTGCAACTTGGGTCGAAGCCACTGTCGAAGTATCAACAACAGTTCCGGCGGAATCAATTTTCAGTTTTGTTAAATCACCAGACGGACTCTTTACATCAATTAAATAAGCAATTTTCCCGCTTTCCTTAATTGTTTGCGAATGCGTTATTTTGCCTTTTACTTGTTGTAAAGCGATTGACTTGGCTTTAGACATACCGATCGGTTTTGTTGTTTGTGCCGAAATGCTAAAAACCCCAAAGATTGCAATGGTTAAAATTAAAGCTATTTTTTTCATTTATTTCTCCCTTTTAATATTCGAATTTACTAATTATTGACTAAACTGCCATTAACAGGATTTTCTAAATAATCACAGTTTACCCTGAAATATTCTTAGTTTCGTGGCAGTAATTTATTAATAATTCAAAAAACGTGCCAAAACTAAATGTTGATAGCACGCAACTTACCCAAATAAATAAGGCTTGATAGTTGTGGCAATGATGTAAAAATCAACAAAAATGCCACAATCGGGTTTTGAAAAAATTCACTTAATTTTTTTTTGATCTTAAAAATAAAAAAGACAGCGTCGGGACCCTGTCTTTTAAGTAAGCTAAATTTTTTGAATTTATTAATCCGGAATCACTAATTCCTGACCTACTTTGATTTCGTCTGGATCGTCCAAAATATTTCTATTTGCTTCAAAAATTTTCATATAATCGCTACTGTTGCCATAATATTCTTTGCTAATTTTTGAAAGTGTATCGCCTGTTTGAACAGTATATACGCGAGGCGGATCAACCGGTGCTACATCAGCCTGAACTTCTTCGACTGGCTCAACTACCGCGGCTTCAGTTAAATCGGCTCCAACCGCTTCAACGGTTTCTTCTTTTTTTTCATCGCCCAGACCAACCAAATCTTTTGCGCCCTCGACTACGGCTTCGGCAGCATTTTCAATTGCATTTAATATCCCCATTTTTCTATCTCCTTAATTTTAAGTTTTTCTGTTGTTAGCAGACTGTATTTTATATTTCAAATGACATTGCAATGTCAAATTAATTTAATTTACTTTTGAATAATGAAAGTAATCCATTTGGTAAAATTGCGTGGAAAAAAGTATTCGCAATTCGGGGCGGAATAAATAAACCTTTTGGTAATAAAATATATTCGCTTTCCCACCAGGTTGGAACAAATTTTCCCTTAAAATGCCGCAATCCCTTAAAATTGTAAATGAATTCTCCATTCTGGCGCGAAAAGTTAAAAAGCATTTTGCTGAGTGGATATTTTTTATTGGAAAAATCGTCCTGCCCATCAACTGCTAAAGGAACCGTGCCCAAGGTTGCAAGTTTTTCCCCTCTCTCTGAAAGAAATTTTAAGGCTTCAAAAATAAGTAAATCGGTGGTGCCGTTTGGGGAATCGGGAAACCGCAAAATGTCTTCAAGATACCACCCTTGACGGGCAGGAATCGGACTGGCGGCTAACAATCCAACCAATCTATTTTCTTCGTTTCGGGCAACAAAGAATTTTTTATGTTGAGCGTGACGGAAAGGATTTAGTTCAAAAAGCCAACCAAACTCTATTTCTGCGCGTCTCGTTTTGAGCCAACACTGACTTAGATTTTTGACTTCCATTTCCAAAGCTAGATCGATTTTTTCAACTTCTTGAACTAAAACCCCTGACTTTCGGGCTTGATTGCAGCCAACCCTCATTTTCTTTGCTTTATTTCCACGCGGATTCCATTGGGTCAAATCAAAATAAGGAGAAGCCCCGATTTTTACTGCTTCAAAACCCAACGGCGCAACCGTTCGGGCAAACTTTTCAGTAGTAGGTAAAAAACAGATAAGTTTATTTTGATAGTGCGATTGTTCAAGAAATTTTATTACAGAAGCTTCGATATTTTCTTCCGCTCCCATTACTTCTCCCGCAACTAATCGCATTTTTCCCTGTTCAAAATAAGTCAAGCCACAATTGGTTTGGTGATCAAACCACTTTTTGGCATTTTTGGAAATGCTTACTAAAGAATGAGCGTTATAACCATAACGGTTTTGCAGATTTAAAAGGCTTTGTTCGGAAACCTCAGATTCTAACTTTAAAGAAACCTGTGGTGAATCCTTTCTTAACCCCCAATACAAAGCCGTAAAACCCAAACTAGCAAAGATTGCTAATTCCGAAGGCGAAATTGGAAAATACATAAATTTTAGTTGATGAAACTTAGGTGTTCCCACTATACACGGGGGTTAAGGAACTTTCAAAGTTCACCTATCTTTTTTTTTGAAATCGCAATGACCATGCCAAAAGAATAATTACATATCTCTAATTTTTTCAAGATTTTAGGCTCAAAGAAATTATTTTTTAAGTGTGGCAGTTTCGCGTAAATAAACCAAAACGCCACACTCATCAATTTTATTTTTTGTCCTAAGTTATTGACATCTTTAGAGATATGGTGTGGAACGCAAATTGAAAATAAATCCCCGTAAATTATGAATTTAAGCAATTACATGGTTTGGCTGATTTTTTTTAGTTTTCCGGTTCTGGTAACAGCTCAAGAAACGGCTATTCATCCGATTGATCTTGCTTTACAAAAATGTCTTCAAAAAGAAAAGGCGACAATGCCACGCGCAAAATGTTACAGCACTGCTTCCGAGGCGTGGCAAAAAGCCGTCCCGGACGATTATCAAAAGCTATTGCCCCAGCTTTCGTCCGAATTACAATTAATTTTGAAAGAAGAGCAAAGTCTTTGGGATAAATTCAGAGAGGCATCCGAAAAATTTGTTATAGCAAAATATGGCAAACGTAAAGGAACTGGCTATATTTCTGTCCGCATCATTGAATTGATGAAACCATATAAAGAAAGGGCTTTGGAGTTAGAAAGCCGTTTTGAACAAAATCCGTAGTAAATCAATTTCAAGGAGAAATGAATGAGTGAATCACTTTTTAATCCGTTATTACTTTTTATTTTTGACAGTCCGGTTCAATGGATGGTTGTCATTGCTGCCATTTCTTTGCTTTTCGGAGCTAACAAATTACCCGAATTAGCAAAATCCATCGGAAAAGCCAAAAAGGAATTCAAAAAAGGAATGTTAGAAGCCGATGAGGAAGAAAAACCCGAAGTAAAACCAAATGATCCACCAGTTTTAGCTAATCTGGATGACGAGGCGTTATTGAATGAAATTCGGCGCCGTCAAGCTAAACAACTAGAGCAAAATACCTCAAACTGAATGGATTCCGAAAAAGTAGAAATTAAAAGCCCAAAACCTAAAATTTGGCTGACAATTCTGGTTGGAATTTTGTTGTTTGCAGGAACCGCCACGATTGTCGCGTGGCAAAATTCGCGTTTGACCGTGCTTTACGACCTTTGCGGAGTTTTAGAAAACGCGTATCGAATATCGCTCGGTGATGTTCCTTATCGTGATTTTCCGTTTCCCTATGCCCCGCTCACTTTTTTAATTCAGGCGGGAATAATCAAAATAACCGGAGCGATCTACTGGCATCATATTTTGTATTCCGCAATAATCGGCGGATTCGGGACGGTTTTGAGTTGGCGGATTATTTTTAATATTTTGCGGGACAAAATCCCAAAAGCAAATTTGATTTCTTTTTTGCTTTCGATTCCGTTGGTAATTTTGGGAATTTACTGCATATTTCCCCATCCGTTTTATGATCCTGATTCCGTTTTTATCATTTTGTTATGGATCCTTTCGGTGCAAATTCTGGAGCGCAAAAACTTTCCGGCGATCAGAACTTTTTTGGTCGGAATGTTTTTGGTTGTTCCGCTTTTTAGCAAACAAAACATCGGATTAGCATTTATCGGAACGGTTAAATTATCGCTATTGATATTGATCGCAATAAATCTTTGGAGAAAAGAATCTGTCAAAGGATATTTAATTCTGTTAGTCGGGCTTACTGCCGGTTTTGGAATTGCAATTTTAATAATTTATCTAACAGCAGGACTGGAAAATTATTGGTTTTGGACCATGACTTTTGCCCAAATGAGACGGACCCCTTCGTTTGTCGATATGCTTTCGGTTTATGCGGATTGGAGTTTGCTAATTTGGATCTCATTATTTGTAATCGGCGCAATAATTTTGTGGAAATCAAGTAAAAACTGGCTTAATTACATTGCAATGATTTTAATTTCAATGCCGTTTCTTTGGACAATTATTTATTTATTTTTGGATAATGATAATTCCGAACGTGCCGAAAGATTAGTTGGAATTTATCCCTTTATTTTTATCGTATCTTTCGTCATTGCAATTATTTCGCTAAAAAACTTAAGCGGAATCACTTCGTTTTTACCTTTCATTTTAATCGGAACGATGCACGGAATTTTTCTTTCGCAACAGCTTTGGGGTTCAACCTATGCGACTTGGTGCTTGTTACTAATTTTGATTGCCACGATGCTCCCATTTCTTTACGGAATTTCCCAAACGGAATCAACCCATTGGCTGACATTTTTATCTGCACTAATTTCAATAACTTTGCTAATTTCAGGCGCCTTTTATATTTATTCAAATGAGCGTTTGGATTATGTCAGTTTTGATGATGGCGAAATGCAGCATTCTAAATTACTGCAGTTGTCCGGACTTTCGATGCGGGGAACCTACATTTCGGATTTTGAAGAATTGGTTGATTGGACTAATCAAAATATTCCGGCGGATGACGGCATTTTGATTCTTCCGGGGGAAGACCTTTTCAATTACACTACAGGCAGAAAACCGAAAATGTCCGTGCTTTTATTTGACGTGACAAATAATCCATTGAACGCCGAACAAATTTTGCAAGAAGTTAAAGACCGGGATATTCGCTGGCTGATCGTTAAAAACGACACAGAAATCGAAGTTGATAAAACTATTGATGATAAAGAACATATTATTGAAGTTTTGAAGCCGGAATTTAAACATCTCGAAAGTTTGAACAATTACGAAATCTATCGGCGGAGAACTCCGGCTGACACTAATGATGACGATGAAGATGATGAAAACTCAGATAGTGATGATAATGAAGATTCCGATAATTAATTTTGTGGCATAATTTGGTTATGGATGAATTAATTAAAACACTAACGAATTCCTGCACAGCAAGTGGTGAAAATTGTCTTTGGCTATTGAATATCTTTCCAATTCTAGGAATTATTTTCCGCACATTAGCAGTTTATATAGTTGTTTTATTGATGCTCAGGTTCGCAGGAAAACGCGAAGTCGGGCAAATGACCCCTTTTGATTTTGTTCTGCTTTTACTGCTTTCTAACAGCGTCCAAAATGCCATGACTGGTGGCGATAATTCGCTAAACGGAGGAATCGTTGCAGCAGTTGTTTTGGTTGTGCTTAATTACGGAGTTAATTTCTTTGCCTGGAAAAGTCGTAAAGTCAGAAAATTTATTGAAGGCAAACCTACCATTCTGGTTTACAAGGGTAAAATCATTGAAGAAAATATGGAAAGTGAGAGGATCACCAACGATCAGTTACACGAGGCTTTCCGCGAACATTCGATTGTCGAAGTTGAAAAAGTCGGTCTGGCAGTTTTAGAGGTTGACGGATCAATCAGTGTCTTAAAAAAGGATGATTTACCTGAATCCTATGTTCCCCATCATCGTTTAAAATATTTGAAAAGAACATAAAAAAAAGCGATTGAGGTAGTAGCTCAACCGCTTTTTACAGGAGTGAATTGAAGTTCCCAAACTTACTATTCACCAATGTTCACCGTGACAAAGGTTGTTTGCCCCTGACGATTGACTAACAACAAAACGGAATTATTTTTGCTTTTGGCAATGGCATTTTGAACCTCATCTACCGTTTTTACTTCTTGCCGATTGATTTGCATAATTACATCACCCTGAGCCAAACCTGCGTCTTCAGCCGGACTGCCTGATTGAACGTCAGTTACCACTAAGCCTTCGGTTATACCTTTTAAGCCTAATTGTTGAGCAATTTGCGGAGTTAAAGGTTGAAGTGTCACGCCTAGTTTTCCTTGGTCTGTTCCGTCATTTTCTCCATCATTTTTATCCTTGATGTTGGTTTTATTTTCAAATTCACCAAGTGTTACTTTGGCGTTTTGTTCTTTTCCTTCACGCAGATAACCAATTGTAACCACAGTATTTGGAGCCGTTTCTGAAATTTTATTCCGAAGTTCATTACCCTCGCCGATATTTGTTCCGTTCAAACTTAAAATTACATCGCCTTGTTTTAAGCCCCCTTTTGCGGCCGGACTATTTGGATTCACAGAATTTACTATCACCCCGCGAACTTCTTTCAAACCAAAGTTTTCTGCTAATTCGCTGGTCACATCCTGAATTCCGATTCCGAGCATTCCGCGATGAACTTTTCCATCTTTTAAGAGCTGTGCCATTACAGATTTTGCCATATTTGACGGAATCGAAAATCCAATCCCTATATTACCGCCCGAGGGTGAAAGAATTTGCGAATTAATGCCGATCAGTTCTCCGTTCAAATTTACCAATGCGCCACCTGAATTCCCTTGATTTATGGGTGCATCTGTTTGAAGAAAATCTTCAAAACTTCCATCGGATAAGCCTGTCTGGCGACCTTTGGCGGAAATAATTCCGCTGGTCACGGTTTGACGCAAACCCAAAGGATTTCCGATGGCTAAAACGACATCACCCACCCGAACCTTGTCCGAATCGCCAAGCGATAAAATTGGTAAATTTGCAGCTTCAATTTTCAAAACCGCCAAATCACTGGCAGCATCAGTTCCGACAACTTTTGCCGTAAAAGTTCGTTTGTCCGGTAAATCAACCTTGACTGTGGTTGAACCTTCAACCACGTGATTATTGGTTAAGATTGTTCCGTTTGATTCAATAATTACGCCTGAACCAAGTCCGCGTTCAACTTGCGGTTTTTGCTGCATTTTTGGAACTTTTCCGCCAAAAAACTGGCGAAACATCGGGTCATTGGCAAATGGATTTTCCATCGCCTCAGTTTTCACTTTTCGTTCAGAACGAACAGTTACTACTGCCGAAGAAACCTTTTCCACTACATCCGCATAACTTGCCCGCCAAGTTAAACCTGAGTTATCTGTGGTTGAAATTGTGTTTTGGGTTTGATTTTGGTTCAAAACCGATTGCCCGTTTGCCTTATGCGGAACAAAAAAGGCAACGGTCAAAACTGTTGAAAATAAAATTGCAATTGTTAATAAACCTAATATTTGTAATGGATACTGGCGTAAAGCCGAGATTGATTTGGAACCTAATTTATTGATAATTGCTTTGGTTTTCATAACTTTCCTCCTTGTTCTTTAAGTGCGGCACGATACAGGAAAAACTAACAAATTATCTCGTGCCGCCTTGCTTGGAAGATGTCTTCAACATTCTTCGCAGTTGAGTTATTTCAATTTTTGTGCCAAAGTAAAGTTTAATAAATAGAATAATTTACAAACTGGATTTGAATTTTCCCAATGTGGCAAAATGGCAACTGATTACAAAATCGCCACAATACTTATCTAAAATCTAAAAGATTCTCGAGAAAATTAATTATTTGGAACGGCATAATTATTGCCTCCACTTTAATCAAAGTTTTGAAATTTAGCAGTGTAAGTTCAAAAGAATTCCAAAACAAGGTAGAAATGTAACCAAAACCTAACCTTTGGATGTTTTACTATAAGATATGAATAAATTGTTATTTTTAACCTATTTTATCAAATTGAGATTAAAAATTTTGCTGGGATTCCATCGAACATCAAATCCGATTGATTATAAATGGCGTTTGAGACATTGGAAAAACCTGCAAAGACAAAAGAGCAGGACTTAATTAATTTATAAGTTCCTTTCCCCCTTTTGGAAAAATCAGGCTAAATTTTGCTCCGTTTCCAATTGTGCTTTCAACCGAAATTTCTGCATTGTGTTCATCCAAAATTTGTTTGACAATAACCAATCCTAAACCGGTTCCCTGCCCACGTTCTTTGGTAGTAAATAGGGGTTGAAAAATCTTTGAAGAGATGTCCTCGTTCATCCCGATTCCATTATCAAAAAATTCCACTTTAACTAGGTTTTCATCGGAAAATGTTGAAATAGAAAGAGAGCCGCCTGTCGGCATTGCATGGATTTTGGCGCTCCGCGCCAAAATCCGAGCACAAAAAGATCGGCAAGTACCTTGCTGCCGGCTCCCGTGAGCTTGTCGAACGGCAGGCAAAAGAGGCCGCACACGCGGGCGACCGCGTAACTCCTGCAAAGGGGAAACCTAGCGGCGGCGCGGCTGATCCCACTCGGCGCCGGTGGGCGGCCCGGGCGGGCGGTCGGCTCGCACATCCCAGTAGTCCGGCTCGAAAAGCTCGATCTGGCCGCCCAGGTTCAGCAGGCGGGCCGCGAACCAGCTGACGGTGAAGGTCGGGATGACGTTGGTGATCGGGATCAGCGCCTCGATCGTGGCTTTGTTGCGCAGATTCGGCAGGCCCATGCGGTCGAGCACCATCCACATGATCGGCGCCGAGAAGATGTCC
>DAORIL010000086.1:0-14694 GCA_035438525.1 Pyrinomonadaceae bacterium | reverse complement strand
TTCGACCGGATTTGTCTCTTCTTTGGTAACTTCGGAAATAAAACGATAGCCGCTTCTGGGAACTGTCAGAATAAATTTATTTTCACCGCTTTTTTCCCGTAAAGCCTTGCGGATGCTCGTGATATTAACTGTCAAATTATTGTCTTCAACAAAAGAATCGTGCCAGATTTTTTGCATCAACTCCTTTTTTTCGACGAGCCGTCCCTCACTCTCGACCAAAAGCTGTAATATCTCATACGCTTTCGGAGGCAGTAAAACCGTTTCTTCTCCTTTAAATAACAAGCGTCTGCCGACATCGAGCCTAAACTCTCCAAATCGGTAAACAAAACTCTTTTGACTCATATAGGGGCGATAAAACTTATTTTCAGATATTTGTCCGAAATCGGAATCAGGCTGAAAACTATTAATACTTTTATCCAAATACTTTAATAATCTTAGCAAATCTTAGCAAAAATTAGCCGAAATCTTAAAGACTCTCAGACAAATCTTTTTTAATATTTCTGCACAAGAATTTTACAGACCGGTAATTAACCGATAAAAGCTATGTTTTTTCAAAAGAAACTTTTAAGAAAATGCCGAAACTGTTTCAGTTTTAGCAAGTTCAATCTTTTTACCTATAAATGTAAGTATTGCGGAAATAAATTTGATCCATTGTCAAAACGAAAAAAAAATTACTGGTGGACGAAGGCAAAAGCTTTGTTTATTTCGCTTGATTCAAAGGGATGAGAACCTTCGATATGAATTTATTTATTGCTTTTTGTTTATTTTTCTTAATGATCGGACTGTTTATTTTCGTTCGCCGATTTCGTTTTGGCAGGAAATCGAAAGAAATTGGTTATCCGACCAATTGCCACGTTTGCGGTAAACCGTCAGTCAGTTGGAACAAATATTTTTGCAGTTTCGAGTGTGAAGCGCAGTTGGCTCAAAATATGCCGGATTGGTATAAACGGCTTGATATGGATTAATTGCAATTTTGGTCTTAACAGCTAAACCGTTACTATTCAATTGTTTATCTGCTCATCTTAACAAATCTTAGCAAAAATTAGCCGAAATCTTAAAGATTCTTAGCCGATTTTATTTTTATAATCGCCTCAAATTTACCGTTTTCTTATCAAAAGTGTGCCAAAAACTTTTCTATGAATAAATTACCAATCGCCAAAACCGACAATTTAGTTATTCAAAATCTTGAAAATGAAATTGTAATTTATGATTTAACTACTAACAAAGCCTTTTGTTTGAATGAAACTTCTGCCATTGTTTTCCAAGCCTGTGATGGTAAAACTGATTTTGACCAATTAAAATCAAAATCGAATTTTACCCATGACCTGATTCATTTAACGCTTGCCGAACTGGAAAAACAAAAGTTGATTGAATTTGAAACCGATTATGTTTCGCCATTGGCAGGAATGACACGGCGCGAAGCAGTCCGCAAGGTCGGATTAGCCACGATGATTGCTTTGCCTGTCATTTCTTCGCTGGTTGCTCCATCTGCTATAAATGCTGCTTCGGGAGTTTGTGTTGCTAGCGGACAACAATGTTCTCCCACCTCGGATTTTTCACAAGCTGATTGTTGTGATACGAATCAGCGATGTTTCAGAAGTGCTTTTCCTTTAACCTGTGGTCCGTGTGTAGCCAACGGAAATAATTTTGCAACAGTAGGAGGTAATATTGGTGATTCTGGCTGCACGAGTATTGACCTTCATAACAGATGCTGTAACACCGGAGGCGGATCAACATCTACTTATAACTCCGGGACAAATGTAACTACGTGTAGATGCGCCTAAGATTTCGAGTATCAAAAAGATGAATTCGTAGTAATTCAAACAAATTGGTCAGCGAAAAAAGATGAAATAAGACAGATAAAAGTAGTTTTTACTTTTATCTGTTCTGCTGAATAATTTTTCTGCCTTATTAATTATTGATGGTTTTAATTTTTCGCCGATTTCGTCAACGCTTTTTCACGTTCCAAAATCGAATGAGTTGTCGCAATCACTGTATCAGGATTCAAACTAATTGAATTGATACCTTTTTCCACCAAAAACTGTGCGAATTCGGGATAATCGGAAGGAGCTTGTCCGCAGATGCCGATTTTTTTTCCGTTACGAATAGCGGCTTCTATTGCCATTCCGACCATTTTTTGCACCGCACCGTTTCGCTCGTCAAAAAGATGTGCGACCATTTCCGAATCGCGGTCAAGTCCAAGTGCTAATTGAGTTAAATCATTTGAACCGATAGAATAACCGTCAAAAACTTTCAAAAATTCATCCGCAAAAACGACATTAGCAGGTAACTCGCACATCGCGTAAATTTCCAGTTCGTTTTCGCCTTGTTTCAACCCATATTCCGCCATCAGCGCGATAACTTTTTCGCCTTCTTCGACCGTTCGACAAAACGGAATCATCGCTTTGACGTTGGTTAATCCCATATCTTCGCGGACTCTAAGGAGTGCCTGACATTCTAATTTGAAACCTGCTTTATAACGGTCATCGTAGTAGCGCGAAGCCCCGCGAAAGCCCAACATCGGATTTTCTTCAACAGGTTCAAATTGCAAACCGCCGATCAAACGGGCGTATTCATTTGATTTGAAGTCTGACATTCTGACAATTACAGGTTTTGGATAAAATGCTGCCGCGATTCGTGCTACGCCTTCCGCCAAACTACGAACAAAGAACTCTTTCGGGTCTTCTTCGCCGATTCGCTTGGCAATTTCATCCCGGTCTTTTGGATTTTTTAGATTCGGATAATTGACCAACGCCATCGGATGAATGCCGATATGGTTATTGATGATAAACTCCAAACGTGCCAAACCAACTCCATCATTTGGCAGGCGCGACACAGAAAATGCATGGTCGGGATCGCCGACATTCATCATCACTTGCGTTGTCGGACGTTCCGAATCTGTAATTTCGTGTTTTTCGACGACAAAATCAACCTTGCCGTAATAAATATTTCCACGGTCACCTTCCGCGCACGAAACGGTGGCATCAGTTCCGCTACGCAAAATTTCAGTAGCATTTCCCGAACCGACAATGCAGGGAATTCCGAGTTCACGGCTGATGATTGCGCTGTGACAAGTCCTGCCGCCTCTATCAGTTACAATCGCCGAGGCACGCTTCATAATTGGTTCCCAAGCCGGGTCGGTCATCGTGGTGACGAGTATTTCACCTTCTTTGAAACTGGTCAATTTACTGGCATCCAACAAAACGTGAACTTTGCCATGTCCGATTCTTTCGCCAACTGCGACACCCGTTACCAAAGGAGCACCGTGTTCGCCCGTTAAACGATAATTTTCGACAAAATTTCCTTCTTTTTGGGATTGAACCGTTTCGGGACGGGCTTGGAGAATAAAAAGTTCGCCGGTGATGCCGTCTTTTGCCCATTCAATATCCATCGGCTGATGCTTTCCGGCGAGTTTTGAATAATGGTCTTCGATTTGACACGCCCATTTTGCGAGCTGCAAAACTTCATAACCCGAAAGGCAAAAGCGATTTCTTTGCGAATCAACTACTTCACGCACTTGGGTTCCTGTGCCGTCATCTGCAAAAACCATTTTGACTTCCTTAACTCCGAGTTTTCGCATGACAATCGGACGAAATCCGAGTTTCAAAGTCGGTTTGTGGATGATCCATTCGTCCGGTGTTGCCATTCCCTGAACAACTGCTTCGCCCAATCCCCACGCGCCGTTAATGACAACCGCATCACGAAAACCGCTTTCGGTATCAATCGTGAAGATCACGCCCGAACACGCGCCGTCCGAGCGAACCATCGGCTGAATTCCAATTGAAAGTGCGACATCGAAATGGTCAAAGCCTTTAGCTGTCCGATAAGAAATGGCGCGGTCAGTCCAGAGCGAAGCGTAACATTCTTTGCAAGCTTGGATCAGCGCAGATTCGCCTTTGACGTTCAAAATCGTGTCTTGTTGTCCGGCAAATGAAGCATCGGGAAGGTCTTCGGCGGTTGCAGAAGAACGCACTGCAACTTCAGGGTTTTTCTTTCCGCTCCTTTCACCAAGGCGGTGATAAGATTCAATAATCGCGGTTTCGGTATCTTTCGGAAAAGGAGTTTCAATCATTAAACGCCGGGCTTCTGCCCCGACTCGCGCCAGCTCATCCAAATCATTAACGTCTAAACCTTTGAGAAGCTTTTGCAGTCTTTTTCGTAAATTATCGGTGTCAAGTAGGGCATGATAAGCAAAACTCGTGGTTGAAAATCCGTCAACTGCACGAACGCCTTGCGAATGTAATTCCCGAAAAAGCTCGCCTAAAGAGGAGCATTTTCCCCCGACAAGGGCGACATCATCTGCCCCAACCTCAATCAAATCAAGCACCAAAGGTTTTTCGTTTTTCATAATTTTCGTAAAAGTTCGAATGCAAAAGAAATTCTTATAATCTTGTGTTACTTTCACTTATAGCTTTCTAATTCCGTCTTGTCTAGTGTTTATTTCATTCAATCCAATAAAAGTTTAACGAATCGTTTTGGCTGTTCGATAAATCCCTCGCGAAGGTAAAATTTATGTGCAGCTTCGCGTTTTGAGCCGCTGGTGACCTCGATTCGTCCGCATCCCCATTGGCGAAAAACTTTTTCCGCTTCTTTAATCAGTAATGCTCCGATTCCAAAATTGCGGTAATTTTCCGAGACAACCAATGACGAAATTCGTCCGTCAGGGTAGCGATGCAGAAAAAAGGTGCGGTGCAGTAACGCCATTCCGATCACTTTTGCGTCAAAAATGGCAACGAGAATACAGTCTCCCGCGTGAAGTAATTCGATCAATCGTTTTCTGACAAAAGAAATTTCAGTTGGATAATCGAATCCGCGTTCAGCCAGCAAAGCTGCAAGTTCATTTGAATCAGATTCTTGCCCTTGCCGAACTTTTATTTTTTCTTTGGTAAAGCCTGAAAAGTTTTTCATAATTTTATCCCGAATAGGTTCATTCTATCCCTAAAATCTGTCGTAATATAACAAATTGAAACAAATTCAGAAAAAAAACGTCTAAAATATCAAAGTCATATCTAAAAATTCTAGAGGTAAAAAATGAATAATTGGAAACAGAAATTATTGATAAGTTTGTGTTTAATAGTGTTTGTGATTGGTTCAATTCCAATTGCCAAGGCGCAGACAAACCCATCAACGGGCGGTTTAAATGTTCCCGTTACATATTACAGATTGCCGAATGGTTTGCGGGTAGTTCTTTCGCCGGAAAAGAGCGCACCTTTGGTAACCGTGGCAGTTTATTACAATATCGGCTTTCGGATCGAGCCGCGCGACCGGACAGGATTTGCCCATCTTTTTGAACATTTGATGTTTCAGGGTTCAAAAAATCTCGGCAAAATGGAATATATCAAATTAGTCGAGAGTAACGGCGGAGTTTTGAACGGCTCAACCCGTTTTGATTTTACTAACTATTTTGCGGTTGTTCCGTCACATAAACTCGAAACTTTATTGTGGGCAGAAGCCGACAGAATGAAAGGTTTAGATATTACACAGGAAAATTTGACCAATCAGCAAGGCGTAGTTGGAAACGAAGTTAAAGTTAATGTTTTGAATCAGCCTTACGGAACTTTTCCCTGGATTGATCTGCCGATGGCGGCTTTCCAAAATTGGTATAACTCACACAATTTTTACGGTGATTTAAAAGACATCGAAGCCGCAACCTTAACCGATGCCAAAACCTTTTTTGATAAATATTACTCGCCAAAAAATGCGGTCTTAGTGGTGGTTGGAGATTTTGACGAACCGCAAGCCAAACAATTCGTTGACAAATATTTTGCCGATATTCCCGCGCAAACTCCAGATGCGATTCCCGATTTAACCGAGCCGCGCCAAACGGCTGAAAGAGTTGTTTCAAGAGGCGATAAATTAGCCAATAAACCCGCTGTTGCTTTTGGTTATCAAATGCCGAAACGCGGAACTCCCGAATATTATGCGATGGGTTTGATCGACCAAATTTTACTGCAGGGTGAAGACAGTTTGCTTTATCAGGAATTCGTTAAAAATAAAGGTTATGCGGGCGGAATCGGTGGCGGAATCAATTCGGGATTAGGAAATATGTTTAATTACAATGGTCCGATGCTGTTTGATATAAATTTGATTCACGATGAAAAATTTACTGCTGATGAGATCAAATCTTCATTGGATGGAGTGGTTAAACAACTTCAGGACAAACCTGTTTCAACCAAAGAAATTGACCGCGCAATTGTTAAATTCCGCTCAGGGTTTTACGATACTTTGCAGCAATTCGGCGGATTTGGTCGCGCTGATTTGCTAGCCAGTTTCGCGCTTTTTGATGACAAACCGCAAAATATCAACGAAATCGAAGCAAATTTCCGCAAAGTTACTCCTGCTTTGATTCAAAAAACGGCACAAGAATATCTGCGGAGCACCAATCGAACGGTGGTTATCGTTAAAGCGGAGGGCAAATAAATGAGTCAAGTTAAAAGTGAAAAGTTAAAAGTGAAAAATTTGATTGTTCTTTCTTTCGCGTTTTTAGTGTGTTTTGCGGGCAATCTCTTTGCTCAAAAAGAAACTCCGCCGATTGGTGGACAGCCAAAACCGTTTGTGTTTCCGAAAGAAGAAGTTTATACACTTCCCAACGGTTTGAAGGTTACGCTGGTTCAATACGGTTCAGTTCCGAAAGTTGCATTTCAAGCGACGATTTATGCCGGAACAAAAGATGATGCGAAAGGCAAAAAAGCTGTTTCGGAAATGGTCGGTTCGATGCTCAAAGAAGGCACAAAAACCCGAACTGCTGAACAAATCGCCCGCGAAACTGCCGAAATGGGTGGTAGTATCAACGTTGGAACCGGAACGGACAGCACTAATATTACCGGAGAAGTTTTGTCAGAATTCGATTCTAAATTTATTGTTTTGATGGCGGATGTAATTTTGAATCCGAGTTTTCAGGCAGACAGTTTAGAACAACTTCGGGCTAATAAACTTCGTTCACTGGCTGTTGCCCGCACTCAGGCAGGGAATCAGGCTTGGGAAAAATTCCGTTCGGTAGTTTTTCAAAATCATCCGTATTCGCAAATTAATCCGACTGACGATGAGGTCAAAGGCTACACGCTCGATGACATCAAAAATTTCTACGACGCCAATTACAGTGCGGCTCGGACTAATCTCTATGTGGTTGGGAAATTCAATGCGGCTGAAGTTAAAGCCGCGATTGCTAAAGCGTTTGGCTCAATGAAAAAAGGGACGTCAGGAACCCGCAACATTCCGAACGTTCAAGCTAAAAAATCTTTATCAACCATTGATCGCCCGGATGCTCCGCAATCAACTATTTATCTCGGGATGCCTGCCCCAAATCCGGCTGATCCCGATTATCCGAAATTTGTTGTAATGGATTCAATTTTGGGCGGTTCTTTCGGCTCACGAATTACGGCAAATATTCGTGAAAATAAAGGCTACACCTATTCACCCAGCAGTTTTATCTGGACTCGTTATAAAACGGGATATTGGGTAGAAAATGCCGATGTCACCACACAGTTTACAGGCGCATCGATCAAAGAAATTCTTTTTGAAATAAATCGGATGCGGACAGAAACTGTTGGCGCGGATGAATTGCAGGGCATCAAAAACTATTTGGTCGGATTGTATGTTTTGAATAATTCAACCCGTTTTGGTGTGATTAATCAACTCGAAAATATGAACTATAACGAACTGCCAAAAAGTTCAATTGATAACTACGTTAAAGAAATTTCTGCCGTTACCGCACAAGATGTGCAGAATATGGCGAAGAAATATTTGACTGAAGATAAATTATCAATTGTTGTAGTTGGTGATTTGAAGAAGATCAATGAGCAATTAAACCCTTACGAAAAATAATTCGAGTAAAAAAAATAAAAAGGCAAAAGCGGATTTTCTGCTCTTGCCTTTTTTCATGGGCAAAAAGGCAAAAACATTCTAAAAATCCGTCTAGGATATGTGTAATTTTTAGATATAAAAGGAAATAATTAAATGGGAAAATGTGCTTTGATGCTTGACGACGGCAGTTGTAAGGTTGAATTTATAACCGAAAATCCTGCGGGCGGAGTTATCTCGACAGGGAATCGTCCGACTGATGTAGAAATCAAGGAAAGTGTCGGACAATTTGGGAAAAATAACTTCGAGGATGTTTATAAAGTCCAATATGCTTTTAATAAAGTTCCGCCGATTGATGGCGGACCTTCTTCACCAATTGCTATCAACGGCACTGCAACCCAAGAGTTATTTACAACCATTAGAAATTTTCAAATAAAACATTTCGGAGCGTCAGGTGCGGACAGTAAAATCGAACCGAATAAGCCAACTCACCTCAAATTAAAAGATATTTCAGGTCGTTACAACGTTTTTCCTTCTCTGCCGTTGGATATGGTTAATGATGCGTGGCTTTTTGCCGGAATGATGCAACATCTTCCGTTCACTAAAAGTTGTGTTCAAGCCGCGCAGACCAAAGTTTCTTCGGCAATGGTCGGCGGATTATTTGGTGAAAGTGCTATGAGCCTGTTGGAGCGGCATTTTTCGATCAGTAAATTTCCTTCGCCGCAATCGGCAATGCAAAAAATTTATGACATTTACGGCTATATGCTCAATGTTTTGAACCGTCCTGATAATTTCTTCACCCTTGACACAAATAACAGCGGAGAAAAGATCAGCACGGTCGCTTTTGCCAGACTCGGCGGATTTTTTAGCAAAGACACCAGCGGAAGAATTGTTTTCAGACGCGGAACAGCGGTAGCGACCGGAATTCAAGACTTTGCTGCATTCATCATCATTCACGAACTACGTCATTTTGTTGAACGTGAAAATGAAGATGGACATTTTGGGAAAGGATGGGCGACCGATGAAGGAATGCAAAAACTTTTACCTTCACAAAAGCTTTATAATTGCGATAGTTACGCAGGATTTGCGCTCGAATCAAAACACGGAATTATGGATCGTCCGGGTTGGGTTAGAACAAGTAAGTTTCGATAGTAGGAAGTTAGGGAAGTTTAGGGAAGTTAGTTTTTGTCTTCCTAAATTTCCTAAACCTCCTAAACTATAAAACATTAACTTTTACCTTTTACCGCTTCTGCTTTATCATTCGGTTGATGCGAATGGTCAATCGCTTCATCTTCGATTTCGCCGCCTTTACTGACCGGAATATCGGCAGGATTAGAATATTTAAAGCCTCGTTCTTCGCTATCCATTACTTCGGCAGGAATGGTGATTTTTGAAGCGGAACTTGGGGGAACATAACCCGGATAATCGATTCGGGAATGGTAAATTGCCACCAGAGATTTGATCATTGATTCACGAATTAAGGTCAATTCACGCAAAGTTAGATCGCATTCATCCAGTTGATCGTCGCTGAGAATTGCATCAATTATTTTGGTGACGATAAAACGGATATTTTCGGGAGTTGGTTCCTGTAAAGACCTCGCTCCGGCTTCGCAGCTATCGGCAATCATCATAATTGCTGCTTCTTTAAATTGCGGTTTGGGTCCCGGATAGCGAAAATCATGTTCTTCAACTAATACGTCTTCACGCGCTTCGGATTGTGCCTTTCGTAAAAAATAATGTAAAGTCCGGGTTCCGTGATGTTGCGGAATAAAATCAATAATTCGTTGCGGCAAACCGATTTCTTTACCGAGTTTGATACCGTAGGTAACGTGACTGATGATGATTTTGGCAGATTGAACAGGTTTTAATTTGTCATGCGGATTTTTCCCTTGTTGATTTTCGACAAAATGTTCGGGCGCGGCAAGCTTGCCAATATCGTGATAAAGTGCCCCGATTCTTGCTAAAAGTCCGTTGGCATTAACTGCGAGACAGGCTTGTTCCGAAAGTTGACCAACTGCGTGTGAATGCTGATTGGTTCCGGGTGCCCGCAACGCCAGTTGTCCTAAAATCGGCAAATCGGCGTTAGAAAGTTCGAGTAGTTTAACATCTGTCAGAATACCGAATAGAGATTCGCAAATCGGTAGAAAAACCGCAGTCACTGCCGAAGTAATCATTCCGCCGACCAAACTACATCCGACGGCCAACAAAATTGTGTTCAGAATAAACGGCTGTTGCGTATAGGCAATCAAAGCCAACGCAAATAAAATATTAGCGAGGCTGACCCAAAAACCCGCAGTTGTCACTGATTGCCGATTACGATAACGTCCGATCCCATAAACCGCAACTGCCGAAGAAAGAACGCTGTAAAGAACAAACTCTAAACCTTTCGGCGAAATCAACCCCGCTAATAACGAAACAAAAATTCCGGCAAAAAGGGCAACCCGACGATCAACCAAAAGCGTGATCAACAAGCTCGTAAAAGCAAAAGGAATCGCAAAACTCCAAAGTGTTGCGTCCACAAACGGTGCGCGAATGTTCTGTGCCGCAGTAAATTCTGCCAACCGGAAACAGGCAACAAAAAGTAAAGTTTGGATAACGACAACAAAACCAAAAAGCGCAAAAGTTCTTTCGGGAGAAAGCGAAAGCCTTGCAACTGCTCCGCGATGTTCAATAAATTTCCAGGCAATCCAGTAAAGTGAAGTGATTAAAAACAAAAGTCCGATAAATCGGTTAACTTGCCGTGATGCCGCAGTATATCCTTTAATAGCAGAGATTTGCGCTAGGATGGTTGGAGTGATCGTATCGCCTTCACGGGCGACTATTTGTCCGCGTTTGAGTGTGATAGAAACAGGCTGAATACTTTTTTCAGCAGATTGGCGTGCACTTTCGGTTGCCGCACTATCAAAAATTACACTGGGTTGAATTTCCCGTTCAAGAGCTTTATAAAAAGCGTCGGCTTCTTTAGGTGAAAGACTTTTTAGTTCCGTTAGCCGATTTTGTAATTTGAGACGAGCGGCTGAAAGGGAAGTCATCGTGCTTTCGGGGAGCGAAGCCACTGATTGCTGATTGGGTTTCAAACGGTCAATTAGGGTAATTTCGCTCTGAAAATACTGACGGTCTGAATCATTATAGATTGAACCTTCGGCAGCTTCGCGTAAGGCTCGTTCGACCGCATCCAATTCATTTGGGGTAAATCGTCGGGATGATAGAATTTTCCCAACTTCTGCGCCGCCTCCGCCTGTCCAATGAATTTCAGTTTTTTCGTCTTCCTTAATATTTGCTTTGGTGTTTGAGGTATTGGTATTTGAGCCGTGTCTGACCAATTTTTCCCAGGAAATGCGAAAACTTTGCACTGCTTGTTCTGCTCGGTTGGATTCAAAAGTAAAAATTGGACGAATTGCCTCCCGTGCAGACTGGCTCAAAATCTGAGTTTCTTCGCTATTGATAGCGGAAATATCTGCCGGAGAAATAATGCTCTGACGAAGTATTTCGCCTTCTTTATATTGATCGCCGATTGGTTGCCAAAATGGATTGTAAATCAGAATTGTAGTCAACAAAGACAAAAACACAAAACCGATCCAAAATCTTTGATTGCCGGATAGTTTTTGAGAAAACCGCGAGAAAATGCTGGATATTTTCTTGCGCGTCGGGGCAAATGGCGGTGCTAAATTGGGTAAGCGCTTACTCATTATGATATTGGATTTGGGATCGCAGATTTGGGATCGCAGATTTGGGATTAGGTGTAATTTCCGACCGCCAATTCCGAATCAGCAAACTTATTCAAATCCTTCGCTAATTTATCTCCAATTTTCTCAAATAATGGTTTCAAAGTTTTTGGCTGAATGGCTGAAATTGCCACGCATTCACTACCTTTGTCAAGCGAAATTTGGCGGATTAAGGATTCAATAGTTGCCTCATCCAGCAAATCTGCTTTGTTTAGAACAATTAGACGCGAAATTTCATTTAATTTTAATTCACCCAAAATTTTATCAACTGAATCGATCTGCGCCAAACAGTTCGGACTTGACGCATCAACTACATGAATCAGTAAATTACTGTCCGAAATCTCTTCGAGGGTGGCGCGGAACGCCGCAACCAAGGCTTCGGGCAAATCGCGGATAAATCCAACCGTATCATTAATAATAACTTCTTGTTCAATCGGCAGGCGCAAACGGCGCGAGGTCGGATCAAGTGTGGCAAACATTTTCTTTTCTGCATAAACTTTGCTGTCGGTCAAAGTGTTGAGCAGAGTTGATTTACCGGCGTTAGTGTAGCCAACCAAAGAAATGATTGGGACATTTTTTTGGACGCGATGTTTGCGCCGTTCCTGACGTTGACGGCTCAATGTATCAATTTGTTTTTCCAAATTATTGATTTTGTCGCGCACCCGCCGACGGTCGGTTTCGAGTTTGGTTTCACCCGGACCTCGACCGCCGATTCCGCCTGCCAGACGCGAAAACGCCGAATCTTGCCCCATCACCAAACGCGGTAAAATGTATTTCATTTGCGCTAATTCGACTTGAATTTTACCTTCGCGGGATTGGGCACGTTGAGCAAAAATGTCCAAAATTAATTGCGGACGGTCAATGACTTTTAATTCGGTAGCTTCCGTAATAGAGCGCACCTGCGTCGGCGTAAGTTCTGTATCAAACACAATTAAGTCCGCACCAAGTCGCATTGCCCGAATCAATAATTCTTCTAATTTACCTTTTCCCAAAACAGTCCGGCGGTCAATTTCCTGTCGGCGTTGGATGATTTTGTCCAACACAATGACATCTGCCGAAAGCGCAAGTTCTTCTAATTCCGCCATTGATTCTTCGGCATCAAAAATCGAATCCGTTGTTACGCTAACCAAAATTACACGGTCACGATTCGTTTGGCGGGTTCGCGCCGTTTGCCGATTCCGCGCCATTTCTTCTTCCAACGAATTGATAAGTTCGGTAAAATCCGTATCAAGCTGCGAAGGAATCTGCGGCGGTAAGAATTCGTAAGGCAAAGTCTGTGCTTCGGTTTCAATTTTTTCGGCAGTTGTCGGCAAAAGATGTGCAGCGTGCACCAAATTCGGTAAACCTGTTTTTACGTCAACCTGAATTGAAGCCATTAGATCAAGACGTAATAGCGCAAGGTCAGTTAAATCATCCTGGGTTAATTTATTGCCTTGTAATTGCGTATGAACGCATCGCAAACCGCGAAAACGGTCTTGGGCAACGCGCACCCGTTTAAAATCGGGCATCCAAATCCGTTTGGCATCACCGACCATGACATATTCAATTTGACCTTTACGATTTATTAAAACACCGATTAGTCTGCCTGTTTCGTGCGAGATTTCAGACATTTGACGGGCGAGTTCGGGCGAGACAATTTCACTTTGAGCAACGCGCCGTGTCGAAAGTTTTTCGATACGCTTGAGCTGATTATGTTTTAAGCCTTGCGTATAACCGTGAACGATACTGATAAATCTTAATCCTCCAAGTGAAAAATATTATAACATTTTATATAGTGTGAATTCTATTTTTAGTGGGCAGTGGTTAGTTTTTAGTGGTCAGTGGGCGGTGGTCAGTAGTCAGAAAAATTTTAAAGACGACTAAAATGATTCACTATTTACCATTCACTATTCACTCTATTATGAGATAACACTTTGAACTTTGAACATTGAACGTCTAAACTATGTTTTTATGAACAAAGCAGGCACAATTTTATCTGTATCACCGACATTTGCCATACCCGGCGGCGAAGTGATTATTGAATGCGAAGGTTTTGAGGCGAATTTTGAAAATGGGTTTGGGTGTTATTTTGACGGACAGAGAGCCAAAGTTGTCGGAGCCTCGCCAAATCGGGTGATTGCGATTGTGCCGGATAATTTTGACACGCACGATGTTGAAATTTATCTCGAAAGCGGAATTGATCAGAGTAATTACATCAATCTGACAGTCGGTAAAAAATTGGCAGATGATCTACACCTTGTTGCTAATCCCGCAGTTGATCCAAAAGATAATTCAATTATTCTGACTCGTTCAGGTTCGCGCGGACAATCTTTGCCGGTTACACTTTTTCGGCTTGAAGCGGACGGTTATTTGCAGGAAATGTCTTCAGACATTTTAAACCCGACCGGAATTGCCTTTGATAAAATGGGACAGCTTTTTGTCACTAATCGAGCCGACGGAGAAGTTTGCCGCATCAACCAGAACGAAGAAGTTTTACCTTTCGCTTCGGATCTGGGAATTGCGACCGGAATTGCTTTTAATAAACAAGGGAAAATGTTTGTCGGTGATCGTGGGGGAAAGATCTTTGAAGTTTCCCCTATGGGAGTTCCTCAACTTTTTACTACTCTCGAACCTTCGGTTTCTGCTTATCATTTAGCGTTTGATAACGAAGGCAATCTACATGTTACTGCGCCCGGACTTTCCAGTTTTGATTCAATTTATGTGTTTGATATGTTTGGAAAAGAAGGCGAATTTTATCGCGGCTTGGGCCGACCCCAAGGCTTGGCATTTGACCAGGCAGGGAATTTATATGTCGGAGCCTGTCTGCGCGGACGTCGGGGAATCATCAAAATCACTCCGGATAAACAGGCTGAAATTTGTGTCGCCGGAATGAACGTGGTTGGAATCTGTTTCAATCAAAAAGGCGAAATGATCGTGGCGACAAATGAAGCAGTCTATAGTTTGCCAATGAATATTTACGGGATTTTGCTTGGATAAAATTTGCCAAAAGAGTTAATTCTGAATAGCTTTATTATGATTCTCAGGTTTCTCTTTTTGGTTTTTGTCACCTAAATCTTCCACTTTTATTTTGTGAGAATTCATTTCAAACAATAATTGCCGATAGGTTTCTTTTTTGAGTTCAAATAAAAATCCTTCTTTTTCAGTCGTAATAATGAGCCAATGTTTTTTC
>DAORIL010000085.1:0-14821 GCA_035438525.1 Pyrinomonadaceae bacterium | reverse complement strand
TCCATACACCGCCAAAACGCCTTTTGAGATGTTCAATCCGAATTTGGCGGGCAAAAAAACGCCGCTTGAAATTATGGAAATCGGTGTGACGGAATTTCTAAATCGTTATAATTCAGCGGGTTACAAATACGATGCGGCGATGGCGATCTATGCACACGATTTTATCGAACCGACCTATGTTTTGAATTTGGAAAAAGCCGTCAAAATGTGGAATTTGAAACATAAAGAAGTGCAATTAAAAATTTCAACTGCGCCCGAATTTTTGAAATATATCGAATCAAAATACGCTTCACAAATTCCGACTTTTCGCGGCGAATGGTCTGGATTTTGGAGCGAATCAAAGACACAATCGCCAAAAATTTCCGCAACGGCACGTTACACGCACGACCACACGCCCGCCGCCGAAACGCTTTGGAGCGCGATTTCGATGACGCGAAGCATTCCCAATCCAACCGGAAATGCCGCCACGCTTTATGATTTGATGATGACTTACGATGAGCACAGCGGCGCAGGAAATAATGGCTGGGTTCAGTTGAATAGCCGCAAACCGTTGGAAGATCAAAACGGTCAATATGTTCGCGATATGGAAAAGGCAAAATCCGAAGTTGATTTTATGCTAGACAGCGGAATTAAACTTCTCGTGCAGCCTTCCAGATTTGATAACATTCAATCCAACAAAACTGCAAATAGTTGGAATTTATTGGTTTATAACGGTTTGTCTTGGACGAGAAACGATGTGGTTAAAGTTGATGCGCCGAACAAAAATTCGCGTGTGACCGAAATAAAAGATTTATCCAATAATCAAAAAATAGATTTTGACATTGACGAACAGGGGCAGGTTTTCTTTGTTGCTAAAGATGTTCCTTCTTTCGGCTACAAAACTTTTGCGATTACAACCGAAATCGGCGCAAATAACACGACTTTGAAAACGGATGAAAACGAGCGCGAAACAAAAAATAAAAATTTTGCCATTAGATTAAGAGAAGACGGAAATATTGAAAGTATTAGAGATATGCGGACTAATCGCGAAATCGTCAACAACAAAGGCGAGTTGCCATTCAACGATTTATTGCGAGTCGAAGGGCAAGATGCTTCCAAAGTTTTGTATCCAATTGCACCCAAAATTTCGGTCAAAAAAGGCAAGAAAATGACCCAAATCGTGGTTAAACGTGAGCGTTCAATTTTTCCAGAAACAACACTTACGATTTACGATGACCTTGATTTTGTTGAACTTCATAACGAACTTGACGGAGAAAAAATGCCGTTTGTCGGCGGCAACAATAATTGGAATGATTCATATTATTTTGCTTTTCCGTTCAATGTTTCCGCCCAAAATTTGAAGGTCAAACGCGGCGGTCAAAAATGGTTCGACACTTTGCCCGATGATTATTTGCCCGAAGCGCGGCGAGATGGCGTAACAACTCTACATTTATTTGGATTTACCGATGGAAATTCAAGTGCATTACTGGCACATCGTCAAGCATTTCATTGGGTTTATCCGAGTTTTGTCAGCACCAAAGTTCGCCCGAAAGATGCTCCGAAAGAATTTCCGGCAATGTTTATGGGTAAATTTCCTTTACCCGAAGCCACAATTTATTCCCGTGCTGTTCGCCGTTCAAATCAAGCCGATACGCACGATTTGGGCGTGATAAATATGCCGACAGTTGAGCCGAATTTGAAGGGAAATTATGTTTTTGATTACGCAATTTTGGACGATGGAAAATTTGATGAAGTAACGGCATGGAGATTTGGCGAAAACTTCAATCTTCCGTTAAATGCCGAATTTATTGATGTTACACCGACTCCAAATGCAAACAGTTACTTTTCGGTCAATCAGCCGAATGTGCAGATTACAGTGGTGAAATCTTTGGCGGATACCGTTGTGCGCGGCGAAGTCAGCGCAACTCCGCTTGATCCCCAAATCAAAAAAGTTTTCGTTATTCGCTTGCAGGAATTTGCGGGAAAATCAGTGACAACAAACATCAATCTGCCCGTCAAAATCAAATCCGCAGCAATTGTTAATTTGACCGAAGATAAAGTTTTACAACAAGTTACACAAATTTCGCCTTTAACCGTTCAACTAAAACCGTTTGAAACAAAAACGGTGAAGTTTGAAATTGAATAAGATTTTTGCCCGCGAAAAACGCGAAATGCGCGAAAGTAAAACAAATTGGATTTAACCACAAACTGATTCCCTTTTTCGTATGTTTCGTGTATTTCGCGGGCAGTAAAAAAATATGAGCATTAAACGTAGAGATTTTCTAAAAACCACAATGGCGGGACTTGCCGCGGGAACGATGCTTAATTCAAATGTTTTCGGCAAAAGTAATCCGATTCCCGAAATTGCTGAAAAAAGTGTGCCGTTGCCCGATATTCCAACCACCGATTCAATGCGTTCGATTGTGATGACGCATAAATTTGGCGATTTATATGCACTGCCCGGACTGACGAATCAATGGGGTTGCGCTCAGGCGGCAATGGATGCCGTCGCGGTTCGCAGTATCGCTTTTCCACCGTTTGCACAGGGCGAAATGAATGTCGCGCCCTTAGGTGCGGGAGGCGAACTGCTGACCGGAATTTTGTTTGTGGACGGAGAATATTTTGCTTCAACTAAAACGCCGATTGAATTTGTTTGGCAACCAGATCGCATTGAAAGAAAAACTATTTACAAGGGGTTGGAAATTACTTCGACCACGATCATTCCGTTCAAAACAATGTCTGTTGCCGTCAAATTTAATGTCAAGAACATTTCCAAACAACGGCGCAAAACCGAAATAAAATTGGCTATCAATGGCGGTGCGACCAAATCCGTCAGCCCTTGGAACGCGGCTTATTCGCCCGGAGAATACGACAATGTGCGGACACTTGACCAAAATCGGAATGCAGTTTTGTGCAAATCAAAATATACTGATGCGTTCGTTTTACAAGGTGCTTCGCCCAAGCCAAATCAGCTTTTGCCGTCGTGGTTGATTTATGAATTTGACCTTGCGCCAAACGAAACAAAATCAATCACTTTCGTTAATTCGATTGGCGAAAAACAAAGTGCAGTTGAAAAAGAGTTTGATTCGATTGTCAATAATTTCGACCAAATTTTGAAATCCACAACCGACGAGTGGAATGCCGAATTGAAAGCCGCTTTTACTCCAAATAACGGACGTTATTCGGGTTATCTGCCGACATTGGTGACGACTGATGAATCGGTCAAACGGCTTTATCATTCGGCGGTAATGAGTGCGCTTTATTTCCGAAGAACAACTCCGCATTCGGTTTACGGCACAACCTATGTGACGTTGATGCCGCGATACTGGGAAACCACAACTTTTTTGTGGGACATCAGTTTGAGCGCAATGCTTTTGGCGATGCTCGATCCCGCCATTTTGCGCCGAATGATGGAAACTTGGATGAAGCTCGATGTTTATAAGCACTTTGGAACAGAGTATTTAACCGGAGCGGGTGTCGGTCCGTGGTATTCGGTCAACGATTACGCAATGTCCCGAATGGCAAAAGAATATTTGCGTTGGACAGGCGATAAAGCGTGGCTAGATAAAGAAGTCGGCGGCAAAAAAGTTTTTGATTATTTGCTTTCATACGCCGAAAATTGGCGAAAATTGGATGTCAATAAACACGGTTTGGCTGATTACGGCGGCGTGACAAATTTGCTTGAAGCTGTTTCGAGTTACGTTCATGAAGTCGCCGGATTGAATGCCGCGAATGTTTATAATTTGCGTTTTGCCGCGGAACTGCTTGATTATAAAGGCAAAAAAGACAAAGCGGCGGCGATGCGAAAGGAAGCCGAAGAACTGGGAAAACGTGTTTTGGAACTTTACGTTGACGGCAAAGGTATCTGGAAATGTAAATTGCCTGACGGAAGCTACAACGAAGTTCATCATTGTTACGATTTCGGCACAACGCTGATGAATATTGGCGATTTGATGCCCGCCAAGCAGAAAAAAGAAATGGTCGCTTTTTTCCAACGCGAACTGCAAACTCCGACCTGGATGCGTGCGCTTTCCACCCGCGATTTGGATGTAACTTTCAGCATTCGTCCCGATCATCAATGGACTGGCGCGTATTGTTCGTGGGCGGCGTTGGCTTTAAGCGGTTTGTATGTCGCGGGCGAAACCGACGTTGCGCTTGATTGGATGAAAGGTTTGGCAAAATCAAGCCAACAAGGTCCGATTGCACAGGCTCATTTTACCGAAAATTTTTATCAACCCGAATCCAACGGCGGCGCGGCAAAATCTACTTCCGACCAGCCTTATATCAACGATTGGGCTTGCGTTTCGGGCTGTAATTATCTTGAACCGATTATAGATTCGATTTTCGGAATTAATGCCGGATTATTTGGTGAAATTACGGCGAAACCGAATTTTGGGAAGTTCGACCCGAAAGCAGAATTACGGAACATCAATTATCAAGGCACTATTTACAAAGCCGATAAAAACGGGGTGAAAAAGGCATGATGGAAAATTCAAAATTATTTAATTGGCTTAAATTTTCAGTTTTTCTTTTGCTACTATCGTTTAATATTCAAGCCCAAACCTCGCCTAATCTTTTGCAAATTGCGGATAAATATTGGTTGAGTCAGGATGTGGTTTACGGAAGCGCGAATAATACGCCGTTGAAGTTGGATGTTTGGTATCCCCGCGATAACCCAAACCCAACGCCGACATTGATTTACATACACGGCGGCGGCTGGATTTTCGGTTCAAAAGAAGGCGCAGTTTATCAAATTTTGCCGTATTTAGAAAAAGGCTGGCGAGTAGTCAATGTCGAATATCGAATGGCAAGCAATTCACTTGCTCCGGCGGCTGTTGAAGACACAAGATGCGCGCTCCGTTGGGTTTACCGCAACGCCAAAACATACAATTTCGATACGACAAAAATCGTTTTGACGGGACATTCCGCTGGTGGACATCTTTCGCTGATTACGGGAATGCTGCCCGACGGAACTCCGCTTGATAATCGCTGCTACGCCGCCGAAAAATATGGTGATGTGCCGATCAAAGTTGCAGCCATCGTTAATTGGTATGGAATTACCGATGTCAACGACTTAATTCAAGGCGAAAATTTGAAAAATTATGCGGTAATGTGGATGGGAAGTATGCTAAATGCTCCTGAAATTGCCAAAAGCGTTTCACCTTTAACTTATGTTCGAGAAGGGCTTCCGCCAATTTTTACGGTTCACGGCGACAAAGATGAGGTTGTCCCATACACACACGCCACGCGCCTAAAAGAAGCCTTGGACAAAGCCAAAGTCAAAAATCAGCTTTTCACCGTTAAAGGCGGCGGACACGGAATGTTTGAACAAAAAGATTATGCCGCCGCGTTTGCAGAAATTTGGAAATTTTTGAAAGATAATAAAATCACTGAATAAAATTTAATCCTCGAAGAGACACGAAATCAGCACGAAGTAAGAAATTAAATTCTTCGTGAAAACTTTGTGTTACTTCGTGGAGGTTAAAAAAAATGAAAATCACAGACATCAGAGCAACAACCGTAACTGTTCCATTAGAAGCACCTTTGCGTCACGCTAACGGCTGTCATTGGGGACGATTTGTGCGAACTATCGTCGAAGTCGAAACCGATGAAGGCATTATCGGTCTAGGGGAAATGGGCGGCGGCGGCGAATCAGCCGAAGCAACTTTTCGGGCAATGAAAGCCTATCTTCTGGGACATAATCCTGCCAACCTCGAAGAAATGCGTTTTAAGATTGCTAATCCGACTGCTTCGCTTTACAACAACCGCACCCAAATTTTAGCCGCTTTGGAATTCGCCTGTCTCGACATCATCGGACAAAAATGGGGCGTTCCCGTTTACGAAATTCTGGGCGGAAAATTGCAGGATGAAGTTCCTTTTGCTTCCTATTTATTTTTCAGATATGCGAATACCAAAACGGGCGGAGGCGAAGTCCGAACGATTGAACAATTAGTCAATCACGCCAAAGATTTGAAGGAAAAATACGGTTTTACTTCGCATAAATTGAAGGGCGGAGTTTTCAAACCAGAATATGAATTGGAGTGCTACAAAGCAGTTGCCGAAGCCTTAAAAGGCGATTCGTTCCGCTTTGATCCGAACGCGGCTTGGTCAACCGAACAAGCGATTTGGTTTGGACAACAGATCGAACATATCAAAAACGATTATTTTGAAGATCCTGTTTTTGGTTTGAATGCGATGCGGCGGGTGCGCGAAATGGTCAGAATTCCAACCGCGACAAATACGGTGGTCGTCAATTTTGAGCAATTATCAGCCAATGTTTTGAATCCTGCTTGTGACGTAATCCTTTTAGATACAACATTTTGGGGTGGAATTCGGCAATGCGTTAAAGCGGCTGGAGTTTGCGAAACTTTTCAACTTGGCGTAGCGGTTCATTCTTCGGGCGAGCTTGGAATTCAACTTTCGACAATGTTGCATCTTGGCGCAGTTATTCCAAATTTAAGTTTTGCAGCAGATGCACATTATCACCACGTTACTGACGACATCATCGAAGGTGGAAAATTTGAATACAAAAACGGCAAAATAAAAGTGCCGACCGGAGCAGGTTTAGGAATCAAATTAAACCGCGATAAACTCAAACAATACAACGAGTTATACAAGGAATTAGGCGGTTATAATTACGACAAAGACCCGCTCAGACCGGATTGGTGTCCGACCATTCCCAATACCCGTTGGGCTGACGAAAACGACGATAGGATTCCTCAAATTTAATTAAAATGAAGTTCAAAATTTTAAGTTTTTTTTGCCTAACGGCACTTGCTTTTCAAAACATATTTTCGCAATGTGAAATTTCAGTCGGCAAAGGCAAAAGTGCAGAAGATTGGAACGCCGCTTTTACGCAAAATGCTCCCGGAACAGGGCTTTCATCAAAAGAAACGCCCGCTTGGACGGGTGCGGACAGCACTTTTTCGCTTGAACTTCCAAACGGTGACTCGGCTTTTTTCTTTTCCGATTCGTTCATTGCTGAAAATCCTGCAATGCCTGGTGACGGAAGGGTTTACACCAACGAAAACGGTTTGCGGATGCGTCAGCCGAACTGTCTCCCGCCGATTTGCGGGGCAAAACCTGAGCATATTCATTATGTTTATAACAGCATCGTTGTTCGTTCCAAAGACGGAAAAACTTTGAAAACTTTGGTCGGGGAAAAAGACAAAAACGGATATTCAACCGCTTATTTCAAGCCCAAAAGCGATGATCCGAATGTGATGTTTTGGCTTGGCGATTCAACGATTGTTGAGGTCGGTGGCAAAAAGAAAATTTGGATTTTTCTGAATGAATGGCGCGTTGCCCGACCGTTTGATAAGAAATTTTTCATTGATTTTCGCGGTCAATCCATCGCTCAGCTTGATGCCGAAACGCTCAAAATCGAAAGACAAATCGAATTGAAAAACCTTGTAGATCAAGGAGTTTGGGGAATTTCCGTCTGGCTAGATGGCAAAGATTTTTACATCTACGGAATGAGAAATGAGGGCGACATCAAGTTAGGCAAAAAATCAGATTTTGAATTGGCGGACAAATACAAAAAACTTTATCTTGCCAAAACTGATATTTCCAAAGGAATTGAATACGTCAGCGATGAGAAAAATTGGAGGGCTTGGGACGGCAAAGGCTGGACTAAAAATCTAAAAAAACGCGCTTCACTAATTCCCGAAAAAGATTCGATCAGCGACGAACTAAGCATTAAACGGCTCAATATCAACGGCAAACCGATTTTTGTGATGGTTACTTTTGATACTTCGGTTGGCTATTTTGATTGGAAAAAACTCTATCTTTATTCCGCCTGCCAGCCGCAAGGACCTTTTACCAATAAATATTTCGTTTATGAAACCCCAACTGCAGGATTAAAAAAATTGCCCGGAATGACCGAAACCCAGAGTTTGCAAAGTGGTTTGAGCGTTTATAATCCGCATCTTCATCCCCAATTTACTGAAAACGGAGAACTTTTGATTTCCTACAACTCAAATTTGCCTTTCGGGGCAAAACCCGGCGATTCGATCTATGCGGACTTTTATAAACCGCGATTCGTTAGAATTCCAATCAGTGGCCTAAAATTTTAAAATATGAAAATTGTTACATTTAAAGGAAATAATTTAGATAAAAAATATCGAATCGGGGCATTAGTTTCCGAAACTGAAATTGTTGATTTAACTTCGATTATCTCTAATAGCGGACTAAATACAGAGCAGCTTTTAGAATGTTTGGATTTAGAAAATAATTTTATTGAAAAAGCTGAAACCATAATTTCAGAAGAAAATGCGCCAAGGTTTTCAAAGGATAGAATTCAGCTTTGTGCATCGGTTCCACGTCCCGGAAAAATAATTTGCATCGGATTAAATTATCGTAATCACGCAATTGAAAGCGGGATGGAAATTCCGAAATCACCGATCATTTTCTCCAAATTTGTGACTTGCGTCATCGGTTCAGGTGATTCAATTTTGTTGCCAAAGGCGAGCAAAAAAGTTGATTATGAAGCAGAATTTGCCGTTGTTATCGGTCGCCAAGCTAAAAATGTAAATCGTGCAGATGCAATGGATTATGTGTTCGGCTACACGAACTTCAATGATGTTTCCGCCCGGGATTTTCAATTTGCCGATGGCCAATGGCAACGGGGAAAATCCTGCGACACTTTTGCGCCAATGGGTGAATTTATTGCCACTAGAGACGAAATCGAAGATCCACATAATTTACGGATTCAATTCCGGTTGAACGGCGAAATTTTGCAGGATTCAAATACTAACGAATTGATTTTCCAGATTCCCGAATTGATCGAATTTTTGTCGCAATCAATCACGCTTGAACCAGGAGACATAATTGCAACTGGAACACCTCCAGGAGTTGGTTTTGCCCGCAATCCGCCAATTTTTATGAAAGCTGGTGATGTTGCCGAAGTTGAAATTGAAGGACTCGGCGTTTTGAAAAACCAAGTTAAGGGATAATTGATAGTTGAAAATTGATAATCAAATAAATCAAAAAATTTTGTCTATTTTCAATAATCAATTTTTCATTTTAGATTTATGTTTAATTTAGAAAATAAAATTGCGCTGGTAACGGGCGCAGCTTCCGGCATTGGTGAAGCAATTGCCAAAACTTTAGCAGAGGCAAACGCCTTTGTATATGTTTGTGATCTGGACGAAAAAAACGGTGAAAGAGTCGCAAATGAAATCGGCGAAAACGCGATTTTTTTACAATTGAATGTTGCCGAAAAAGGTGAATGTGAACGGGTTGCAAAAACAGTGTTAGCCGAAAAAGGCAAACTGGATATTTTGGTGAATAATGCCGGAATCGGTCACGTTGGAACGCTTTTACAAACAACCGAAGAAGATTTAGACAGACTTTACGCGGTTAATGTGCGCGGAATGTTTTCGTTGACCAAAGCTTTTTTGCCGTCAATGATTGAGCAAAAAAATGGTGTGATTATCAATACAGCATCAATTGGCGGAATTGTTGCGGTGAGAGATCGTCTTGCCTACTGCACCACAAAGTTTGCCGTAGTGGGAATGACCAAAAGTATTGCCCTGGACCACGCGCGCCAAGGAATTCGTGCTAATGCAGTATGTCCCGGCAGAGTTGAAACCCCTTTTGTAAAAGCACGTTTGGCTGAATATCCTGATCCCCAAAAAGCCTACGAAGAAATGGCTGGAACACAGGCAATCGGGCGAATGGGAAAACCGGAGGAAATTGCTGCAGCAGTATTATATCTAGCTAGTGATGAAGGGGCTTTTGTGACTGGAACTGCTCTAGAAATAGATGGGGGATGGGCAGTTGGAAAGTAAAAAATTTTAAGTTTGGATAATTTAAAGGTTACTGAATATTATTTATATTCAAGAACTTATAAAACTTTTCAACTCTAAAAAGTTCAAAAGTTTTATTTGACAACTTTCTATATTTAAAATTTATACCTCAATTAAGTTGGACATTATTTTATTTTCAAAGGGCAATTGCTGAATTTTAAACCATTACTTTTTTAACGAAGATGAAATTTTGTTTGACAAGTTTGGAAAAAAACATAACATAGAAACACATTTTGTTGTTGTCTGCAACAAAATAGGTAATTGTTGGATATTTAACTAACAAAACTAGGACATTTTATTCCGGAGTTAGTTATCTTTCGTGCCCGGTGCCGATTGCGACAATTTTGGATTTAATGATCAAATCTTCACTAAAAACAGTAGAATTAAAATATGAATAACCATCGAAATAATTGGGCAGGAAATTATGAATATCAAGCTCCAAAAATTTATGAATCGGCCACCGTTGAAGAATTTCAGGAAATCGTCGCTCAAGCAAAAAAGGTAAAAGCTCTGGGCTCCCGGCATTGTTTCAATGACATCGCGGATTGTTCCGAAACTCAAATTTCTACAAAGAATTTAAGTAAATTAATCGAAATCGATAAAAATGCGATGACTGTAACTATTGAGGGTGGTTCGCAATATGGGCAATTTTGTTCTGAACTTCACGAAAAGGGTTTTGCTTTGCATAATTTGGCATCATTACCGCATATTTCTGTGGTTGGAGCGTGTGCTACGGCGACTCATGGTTCCGGCGTGAAAAATGGTAATTTGGCAACCTCGGTTTTAGAAATAGAATTTATTTCGGGAACAGGCGATTTAGTTACGCTTTCGCGTGAAAAGGATGGCGAAAAATTTAAAGGAGCAGTTGTTAATTTGGGTGCGCTTGGTGTGGTTACAAGACTGACTTTGGATCTCGAAAAATCTTTTCAGGTTCGGCAGGATTGTTTTCAAAATTTACCCTTATCAGATTTAAGCGACAATTTTGAAGAAATTATGTCAGCTGGTTACAGCGTCAGCCTTTTTACAAATTGGCAAGAGCCAATAATCAATCAGATTTGGATCAAAAGCCGTTTGGATAGAGAATTTAACGAATTTGGAAATCAGTTTTACGGAGCTAATAAATGCACAGAAAATTTGCATCCAATTGCCGGAATTTCTGCCGAAAACTGCACTGAGCAATTAGGAATTGCAGGCGCTTGGTGTGATAGATTGCCACATTTTAAAATGGGATTTACGCCAAGCGTCGGTGCGGAACTACAATCAGAATATTTTGTTGCCAAAGAAAATGCAGTCGAGGCAATTTTTGAATTAGATAAACTTCGGGATTTAATTAGTCCGCTTTTATTGGTTTCAGAAATTCGGACAATTGCGGCAGATAAATTTTGGCTTAGTCCGTGTTACAAACAGGATTCCGTTGCATTTCATTTTACCTGGGTGCAAAAAACTGATGAAGTGATGAAGCTTTTGCCATTAATTGAAAAGAATTTGTCTAAATTCAAGGCTAAACCGCACTGGGGCAAACTTTTCACTATGCCAAAAGAAAAAATCCATTCGCTTTATGAGAAAATTCCTGATTTTATTGGGTTAATGCAAGAATTTGATCCAAATGGAAAATTTCGTAACGAATATTTGGAACGAAATATTTATTAAATTTGAACTATGAAAATTCTGTTTATAATTACAATTTTATTCTTTTTTATTTCGGCGTGTTTTGCCCAAACAGCCGCGGATGTTGCCAATCCTCGAACTGATAAAAATTCGATGATTGCGCACGAACAGTTACTTGATAAAGCCAAAAAAGGACGAATAGATGTTTATTTTCTCGGAGATTCTATCACTCGCCGTTGGGGAACAAGCGATGAACAATATAAACATTTTTATGAAAATTGGAAGCAGAATTTTTGGGGATGGAATGCCGGAAATTTTGGTTGGGGCGGAGATACTACGCAAAATATTCTCTGGCGGTTGGAAAACGGGGAACTTGATAAGGTCAATCCTAAAATAATCGTTCTTCTTGCGGGAACAAATAATGTCGGTAAAATTTCGCCGACTACCAATCCTGACCCACGAATCGAAGATATTCCGAAAGGAATCAAGGCAATCATCAAACTTTGCCAACAAAAAGCACCCGCCGCAACAATAATTTTAATGGGAATTTTTCCACGTAATGACAATATGGAAGTAATGCCGATTATCGATGCCATTAATAAAAAAATCTCTAAATTGGCGGATGGAAAGAAAATAAAATTCCTCAACGTCAATAAAAAAATGGCGGATAAAAAGGGAAAATTATTTGCAGGAATAACTGTGTCGGACGGACTACATCTCGACGTAAAAGGTTATCAGGTCTGGGCGGATGCCATTAAGCCGATTTTCAAAAAATTACTTGGTTCGCCTCATAAAGAAGACCTTGCGCCACCGCCGACAGGTGATCCAAGTGCGGTGAACAAATAAAATTATTTGTTCATTACATCGCTCCATAACCAAACTAAAGACTCGGGCAGAATTGCGCCGCCGTGTTTTCCACTGTGTGCGCCGGTTCCTTTTTCAAATTTGTATTCGTAACCCTTGAATTTCAGAGATGCTTCGATGTCTAAATTTGCCACCCACCAATTGCCGTGAATATTATCAAGATCGCCGGTTCCATCCTGCATAAATACTTTGATGTCTTTTTTTGAGCCTTTGCGAATCAAGTTCGGATATTCATTTCCACCCTTGATGTCAGTAAAACTTCCAACGTGGCTCATCACCTTGCTAAAGTAGTCAGGACGTTGCCAGGCGGCTGTAAAAGAACAAATTCCACCCGAAGAAAGACCACCAATAGCGTGCATTTTGCGGTCATCCGAAATGTTGTATTGTTTTTTGATTTCGGGAATCAGCTCGTTGAGCAAAAAATTGGTGTAACGGTCGCTCAGCTCATCATATTCATCACTGCGGTTGCTACTGCGAAAAAATATTTCGGGAAAATCTTTGCTGGCGTGACCGGGATTAACGAATAAACCAATGGTAACAGGCATCTGTTTTTTGGCAATTAAATTGTCAAAAACGATTCCGGCGCGAAAATCTCCGTCTTCGCGGACATAGGCGTGACCATCTTGAAAAACCATTAGCGCAGCAGGTTTTGACGGATCATATTGAGCGGGAACGTAAAGGTAATAGTAACGAAAGTTACCATAAAGTTTGCTTTCAAACAGGAATCTTGTCACAGTGCCTTGCGGAACGCCTTCTTGACGTTTAGAATCTGCACCAAGTTGATATTGAGAATCTTGTCCAAAGATTGGAAAAACGCAAACTAAAAAAAGAATTATTGACAGATATTTTTTCATCGGTTTATTTGGCATTAAATACAAATCGGAGTCCGCGATTAAAGATTTCGGGTTTATTTCCAGCGTGTCTTTCGTCTTTCGCAATTAAAGTTTCCAACTTCAAACTATTATAATTACGGCTTTTAACAATTTCAATAAAATTTTTAACCGATTGGGTCAAGCCTTCGCTATCGCCGACTCCAAGATATAAACGAACAGGCAAATCTTTGTGTTTTTCAAAAAATTGTTTCTCCTGTTCAAAGGAAAAATTGTTGTAGGAAACCGCCGGAGCCGCCGCGACATAGCCGTAAAATAGTGTCGGTTCGGTGAACATCGCATATAGCGTGAACAATCCGCCATAAGAGCTACCCATTAAGATTCGTTTGGTTGAATCGCCGTTATAATCGTTTTCAACCAAAGGCAAGACATCATTTTTGATAAATTGCAAAAACTTTGGCGCATCGCCCGAACCTTTGACATCTTTTCTGGCGTTTGGAGTGTAATCCATCGCACGCAATTCATCATAATTCGGGTTTTCACCGGAATAAGTAATGCCAACGATAACCATTTCGGGAATGTATTTGTCGTAAAAAAGTCCGCCGTGAATTGAATCAAGCAATTTAAAATCCCATTGACCATCCAAAAGAATCAAAACAGGATACTTTTTTCCGCTTTTCAAATCACTCGGAACACGGATATACAGATCATAATCGCGTCTCGTTTCGCTTGATTTTAAACTGCGTCTTTCTGAACCTTTGATTACGACAGGCGGATATTTTTGTGCATAAATATTTAGGAAAGATATTGCAAAAATTGTTACAAAACAGATGTAATTTGATGTTTTCATTGTGCTTGTTCTCCTAGAACTCTAAAACAATTTTCCTAATCGGCAATAATTTTGTCCATCAATTGATTTAATTTTTCGTCCACAATTTGTCTTAAAATTCGACATCGTGCGTTCAATTTTTTTGCTCAAACTACAAATTAAACATTCTGATTATTTTCCGCTAACTCCAAAACCTCGCCTCTTTAGAGTTCCTTAAAATCAGCAATTTTTCGTAATCGTTCGATCAATATTTCTAAACGACTCTGGGTAGATTCATCAGGATAAAGATAACCAGGTAAGGCATCAAAAAATTTTCTATTTGCCAATAATAAGTCGAATTTTTCGGCAATATAACTGCGTAATTCAACCGAACATTGGAATATCTCGTCAATTATTTCGATTCTACCATCAATTACTGTTATCAAATCCTCTAAGTCGTGGCTACCGAGATAATCCCCATTTCCTCTACTCTCAAACGCTTCCAACTTAGTAGCACAAAAATATGGAGGTGAAACAACTCTAATTTTTCTTTTTGACATTATTTCATATTCAATTGAATTTTCGATTGCCGGCTGATACCAATAATTTGTAAACCCAAGTATTTTTTCATCTGTTGGCATAACATCAAGCACTATTTCGCCTTTAATCCAACGACATATCGGAGCATCAGGACTGGTATCAATTCGGAACCCTAAACTTTTGAGTTTATCAGAAATTTTGATTTATTCTGCGTATGTGGTTGCCTCGACAATTGTATCAACATCTTTTGTTGTTCTCACCTCTGCCGCTCCTTCGTCAGTAATAAAAAGTCCTGTTGTGCAACCTCCGACAAAAACTAATTCATCGGTCAGATAATCAAGATTATCAACTGCAATGCGGAGCATCTCAAGATTTGGATTAGG
>DAORIL010000084.1:0-14844 GCA_035438525.1 Pyrinomonadaceae bacterium | reverse complement strand
TCTTAAGCCTCCCTAATTTATTTGTTTTTTTAGAAATTGGTACATTGCTGCAGTTACATATTTTCCACTAAAACCGTGACCGGAAGTAGTTGAATAAATAAACCACACCTCTGAACCTTTTTTTTGTAATTGATTCTTTAAATCCATGACATTTTGTTCAGGATTTCTTTCATCACGTTTTCCTCTAGTTAAAAATAGAGGAATATTATTCCACCTATTTGTATTATTGAGTGGTGAAAGACTATCTAATTTATTCATTAGAATTTCGTTTTTAGGATCGCCATATTCATTTGTGGCGGTTTCGTCAATCCAGCTTTGAGACAACAATCCTTTAATGGAAATGAGCGGATATTCTGCTATAACTCCTTTGATCCTATGTGGTTCTTGTAAAGCTGTCGAGAGTACAATAAAGCCCCCGTAGCTTTGCCCTCTCAGATAAATCTGACTTGCATCTAAATCAGATTGCTTTTCAATCCAATTCAATAATGCTTGAATGTCTTTAACTGCATTTCCTCTTTTTTCTTTATCGTCAGCATCCATAAAGTCTTTACCGAATCCTGAAGAACCACGGATATTGGTATGAATTATCGTTAATCCAAGACTTGACGCTAAGGTAATTTCCTGAGCATTAAAGATAGGTTTATCTAGGACTTGAGGTCCACCATGAACAAAGATCAAAACAGGAGTTTTCCCCGAATATTTAACTGGGCGAATTTTGTAGCCAGGGATTTCTTTTTGATCAAATGATGTCCACTTAAAAATTTCCGGTGAACTGACTTTATTTTCCAATTGTGAAGGGAGTCGTTCTTTAGTCCAATTAGTAAACTTTTGGGTTTTTAAATTATAAGACTGTATTGAAGCTGGTTTACCGATATTTTCAAGCGTATAGACTATTTCATTATCTGTTAACCAACGAGTATGCCAAATTACGTATGAATCCGAAATAAATGGCGGAATTTCTTTGGCAATTCTATCTTTTTTGATCTGGAAAATATGTAATTTATCTATTCCGTCTTTCGTTTCCTGCAGCAAAAGGTTATTTCCTTCAGTAGAAATTTTTATATCCTGCAAATTAGAAATATCGGCAGGTAATTTCAATTGATTTTTTTTATTACTTTTCAAATCTAAAGAGAGAAGACATGGTTCTTTTTTACAAAATTCATTTCCTTCGCTGGTCCAGAAAACAGTATCTTTTACCAGAAAGGCTCTTCGGGTATTTCCTTTCTCATCAATTGGGATTAATTTATTTTTTTTGAGATCGTAGGTATAAAGCAATTGACTACTGGAAGCCTTCCAATATTTAAGGAGTAAAGTCTCATTATTTGAATCCAGAACATTCCAAATTCCTTTTAAATCGACCTGATAGCATTTCTCTTGCTGAAAATCATAATTGCATAATTTGCTAATTTTTGAATCATAATCAACTCTGGTGAAAAATAAAGAATTTCCTGATTTTTCCCAGATAAAAGAATCTATTGATTCCTCTTTTCCAGTTACAGAAACTAATTTTTTCTGGGAATTATCTTTCAGGTCATAAAGATAAAGCTGGTAATTATCCTCGTTTTCATGGTCAGATGTAAATGCAAACGAATCTCCAGTTGAGTTAAATTTAACTGAGTAAGGGAAAATCTTATCAAAAAGTCTCACTGGCTCAGATAATGGAGAATTTACTAGGTAAACATTATTGGTTTGATCCGTAACCAACATTCTTCTGTTTTTTCCATCAACATCCCAAATCAAATTGCTTCTGATTGAGGAAGGATCATAGAACAAATTTTCAACTTCGGAGTTTTTGATTTCTGGAATCCCTTCCACTTTATAAGTTTCCGGTATCGGAAATACGTCGTTACTTTGCGAAAGGGCAGTTAGACCTCCATCAAACAGGGTCAACCAACCTATAATCAGCATCTTTGACATAATTGATTTAATTTTTAATTTCTCGAATAAATTTGTCATATGATTACCTATTAACCGTTGGCTGAACACCGAGTATCAGAACTCCTTTTCGTTTCAATTTGTTTCTGATTAGTTTGGAAATTCTTGAGGGTAAATTTCTGTGACTCTCCAATTGCTTTGTTTCCGTTTTCCAATATCACAATAATTTTCCATTTATAAGTTTTAAGCGGATCCAACGGTTTTTTTAGAACGAATGACGTTTCTGTTTCGGTCTCAAATTCATCAATCAGAATTTCTTCATCATCAGAGATATACAAATGGTATTTCACCGCCTTGGGAAATTTTTTCCATTTGAAAACAAAATTCTCTTTCTCCGAAATGAACTCTAATTCTAAGCCTTTATCCACTTGGCAATTATTTGAAGCTCCTCTCGTTTCAGAAATTTGCTCTTTTTTGTTCAAATCTTTCCGATTTGTTTTTTGAATAACATTGTTTGGTGAAGACTTTGGTTTCGCTAAATCTGTTATTAACGGTTTAGGTGTCGGGATGCTAACTACACGATTTGAATTTGCCGGGGGAGGATTCTTTATTAAGGGAGTTTTATCAGGAATTGGCAACTCAACGTGAGGTGTCATTTCTGGATTAGTCATTCCCACAATTTTTTCATTGGAATTATTCACGCTTAGCCATAACAAAAGCGAAAAACAGATTAAAAATAATAAGGTGGCACTTCCTAACACCAAGGTTGAAGGCATCTTCCAAAGGGAAATTAAACCGAAAAAGATTGAATTTGTTTTCTCAAATTGTTTTGTTTCCGAAACCACTTCAATTTCCCTTTCAGTCAACAATGCCGACCAAAATTGCTCAACCGAAGGAATAGGAAGTTCATCTCGGCAAATTTCACAGGTTAGTAAATGTCTGCCTAATTCATTTGATTCAGCCTCGGAAAGTTGGTCAGTATGATATGCCTTTATTTGTTCTTGGGTTAAATGTTTGAAATTATTCATTTTACTATTACCCTTCGCACTTTTACACGGGCTTCGTGCCTAGCTTTTTTAACTGATTTTGAAATTGATTCGATGGTTTTTTTACTGCCTTCTTTTTGTATCAAAGCGGCGATTTGGATATTTTTCAAAGGAAGTTTTCCCTTTACAGTCGCCCATTCTTCAATGCTCAAATTCAAAATCTCCGCTAACTCTTCGTCGGTAATCCCTGTTTTAAGAAAATTGATGATGATTTTCTGATTGCCAAGCAATAACGCTCTTCGCTGTCTAAGTGATAAACCGCAAATTTCCTGCCAAACAAGACGTGCTAGTGAATTGACCTCCGTTTCCGATTCGCCTTCGACAATTTCCGGCGATGCCACTTCCAACGCTTCATCCAAAGGAACTATGGTTGCCGAATTGCTTTGAAAATGACTGTTAATTTCGTTATAAGCAGTTCGGGCGGCGAAGGACTGCCATTCATCAGGCGACATTTCTTCGCTTTTGTCCTGATATTTATTCCGCCATTTCAGCAGGCGCAAAGCAACTCCCTGCACCAAATCCGAAGCCTCGCTTGCCCAACTCAAAACAACTTTTCGCCGAACGATTTTTTGCACCAGCGGCAGAGAGGCAACCAGTGAGTCATCGGAATCTGTCAGATATGACAAATCTTCCGAAATTGACGAAACTTCGGTTTCCGTCTCAGGGATAGTCGGTAATTCTTTAAAAAGGGACCCAATCATCTTAATTTTAAGCAAAAACGATTTTCAAAAATTCTTTCCAAACGAAAGAGTCTGTTCAAATCCGTTTTCTCTAAATTTATATTTTCTGCCAAAAATTTTGCACAATTTACATTTTTTTGTAATTTTTTTTCTCCGAAAAGTAACCTTGGCACTTTTTCAGGGTTTTTATATATAGAGCAGTAATTTTAGGCTGATGATTTTATTAGGTTTCAAAAATTGAAAGCCTAACAAGATAAATTTCAAATTTAAATTGATTTTGCCTTAAAAAAATCACCTAAGTCAAGTCAAAATTGCGCCAATAGAAAATAAATAAGTCTAATCATAAGAATAGATTAGAGTCAGTATGAGTGTATTTCAAAACTCCTGAACTCAAAGCAGAAATAGTTAATTTCTTGTAACTTAAAGCCAATTTATTAAAAATATGATGACAAATTCTTACGAAGCCGAGAGTCTAAAAAATCTCGCCCGTTTCGACTTCCTTGACGTGTGTTTATTGGGAGAAACCGGAACGGGTAAAACACATACGGCGCGGCTCATTCACGAGTTAAGTCCACGCAAACACAAACCATTCATCGCCGTCAATTGCGCTGAACTGAGCGCGTCAATTATTGAAGCTGAACTTTTCGGTTACGAAAGAGGCGCGTTCACCGGTGCGGTTTCGTCAAAAACCGGTAAATTCGAGGCAGCGGCAAGCGGAACGCTTTTTTTAGACGAAATAGGCGAGCTTAACAATGATATGCAAGCGAAATTATTGAAGGTCGTTGAAGAAAAATGTATCACCCGGGTTGGAAGCGTTGTTCCGCGTGCCATTGATCTGCGAATCATTTACGCTACTAATCACGATTTGAGTGCTTTCCGGGAAGATTTGCGCTACCGTGTCGCTGCCCACACGATAAAACTCAAACCTCTCCGGGAACGCCAGGAGGAGATCGTTCCGCTGGCGAATCAATTCGTCACTGATTTCAGTCGTAAATCCGGGAGAGAAATATTGGTGGGCAAAAACGCCTTACAAGTTCTCTATTGTGCTGACTGGCGCGGAAATGTCCGGGAACTGCGCTCTTTTATTGAAAAAGTGTGTCTTGACGCAATTTTTCAAGCTGACTTGGACAAACACTCTGAAATAAAGACTGCAACCCCTGAATTAACTGCTGAGATTTTACTTTCTTATCTGCCGCAGAGTGCTGGTTTTACCGGGAAAAAACGAATATTTGTCGAAAAATATGGTTCATCTAATTTATCAGCGACCGATTACAGAAAGGAAATTAAAGACCATGACCGCAATTTAATTGAAATGATGCTCAAAAAAAATAATGGAAATGTTTCGCGCACAGCGGTTGCATTGGGCTTTAGCCGTTACGGTTTGATAAAGAAGATCAAGCGTTACAACATTGTTTTCGACAAATAGAAACAAAAGTTAAAAATTATTTTCAGGCGTGGAAGATTTTCTTTCGCGCTTTTTTTGTTGTCATTAAAGGCGTGGTCTGTTCAACATACTGCCCTTTCAAAAACAACGAATCGCTAAAGTCAGATTTTACAATCTTTTAACTGACCTAAGAATAGAAGTGATTCGTTCAACCGACCACCCTTGATACTTTGAACGAACGACACTTAGAAGAAGCGACAAGTTTTTCGCACTTTCCACCTGTTTTCTCACCCGGCGACATTCGCGCCAAGGTTAATTTATCTAAAATAGTCATTAACGGGTTAGTTCGCACCGACCGTTTCGCTTCTCCAGCGAAATGGTATCCCCCAGCTTTCACGCCACGACCCAAACAAGCTGGAATCCTAAATAAAAACAAGCGGTCTAAATTGCTCCAAAAATCGAAGTCTCAGATTTTCCGGCAAGTTCAACATTCCATCACCCAGCCACCACTACTCCTATTGATTGAAGCAGTCTAAAACCTAAACAAAATGGGGTTTTTGAAGTTTGCAAGACAGGTGAAATTAACGGGCGAGATAAACACTTCCACCCGATTTCAAAAAATAAATTACTTGAGAGGAAAAATATATGTCTGCAAATCAATTATCAATGTCCTGTTTGCGTGAATTCGCACCTTCTAATTCTCCGCTTTTTGCTTATCGCATCGAATCAACCGGAAGTCCCATGCACGATTGGGCGCAACACATCGCCGCCAATAATTTGTTCCGCCGCGATTTGGAAGAAACTTCTCTTTTGGGCGGTAATGTAGTCGTTCGTGCCGTTGAAGGCGACGAAAAACCTGCCCTTGAAAGAGTCAAAATCCTGAGTCTTACCTATGCAACGCGAGTTTTCGGTAACGTGGAAGATGCCAAAGAATTCGTCCGCTGTGTCCGGAGCATAGCCGACCCGCAAGCAACCCAATTTGAACTCGAACAAATCGCCGGTTTCTATTACCGCGAATGCCGCCAGCGTAAGACGCCGGAAGTATTAAAAGAAATGGCGTTTCTTGGAATGGAAATGACACTGGTCACAGCCGAGGCAAATGAGTTGGAAATTGAACACTCAGAAACAGAAATCAGAGAGATCGAACTGACAGCGGCGGACAAAAAAAGAGTCCGTCAGGCACAGAAGCATTTGCCACTATTACCTGCCCCGACACCAAATTTCGATGCCGAGATGAAATCTGTCGAAAAGCGGCTTTCGCGCACTCTTATTACCAAAGCGACACGTGACGAATTCGCCGCATATTACCTGAGCGATGCCGGAAAAACCCTGGGAGAACTCGACGAAGATTTTCGTAAATTTGACGCGCACGAGCAATACACTGAAGACGGTCTGTTCGGACTAAACATGTCAGGCACTACCCACACTGAAGTCGTTCTCGAACTCAATGCGGAAGTCACGGCGGAATATCTGCCGGAAACGATTCAACCGCTGGCTAAAACACTTGGGCTGATCTTTGTTGGTTACGAAATCGGCGGACGCACCGCCCAGGTCGCCAGACATTTTATCGCTTGCCGGAAAATCGAAGATCTTGATAACATTCGCGCCCGTGAAGCCTTTCGTCTGAACTTTCCCTTTGTTGAAACCACCAAACCGCAATTGACGGAGTTTTCGCTTTTGCCGCTTAAACGAGCCGAAATTTCAGAATGGATTGATTTGCAGCTTGACCTGGTTTATTCACGCGAAGTCGTGCGACTTGGGCGGCGTGTCGGGATTGGAAAAGATGGTTCCTGGCAAGAATTTACAGTCAATCAAACCGTCAATCCCGAGTTCGACGAAAAGCAATACGCGAGCCAAATTCTCCATATTTTACTTGAACAAATGGAGCGTGATTTTCACCTTTCATCGTTACGCCGAAACGAAGTTTATCAAAGCGTTTATCTCAAAATCCGGGGCGCACAAGACACGGCGATTTTGGCGCAAACAGCCGAAAATGCCCGCCGCGCCAAAGAAGAAAAACGGCTCAACTTGAAAGAATATACGACACTTTCAACGGTAGCGAAATCGCAGTTCGGGAAGCTCAATAATGCTCGTCCGAGTGCCACGTTTTACCGCCTTGAAAAAGAAATCAGACACGCCGATACACGAAAAATCAGTTATCTCAAATGGGCGATGTATGGCTCAAATCTTCCGACGCATCCCATTCATAAATTGCCGAAGCAGGAAGTTCAGCGGGCTTGGACCGCTCTTCGGTCTCGTGATCTGATCTTGAAACAAAAAGCTGCTGAATCCAACCGTTTTCTGCAACCACAACTGCAATTTAACCAAACCTATCCAAATTCTCAGGTTAAAGTGACCCCCATCGTTCATTAACTTTTGATTAAACCCGCATCCGAAAAACTCCGTCTGCCGGACTTCTGGCTGACGGAGTTTTTTATTGTGAGAAGACGAAATAAAGCGGCAAGAAAATGCCGGAAATAGGTAGTTCTGACTTCCCTTTGAGAGGAAATTATGACTGGTAATTTATTTGAAGTTAATCAAACGGCAACGGAAAAGTTTTCTCCAAATTTTTCTACAAATAAAAGCGATTTACATCGTTTTATCGTCTTTGTCGCCGGCGGCGAGCGTCCCATTATTGCCTTTTCAAACTACCACCGGGCAGAACGACTGGCAATTATTTTCGCCCGGTTAGCAAACGCCCGCATGGAAGTTTTCGACTCCGAAAAAGAAGTCTGTTATTTTGTCGAACCGTCCGAAGCAAACCGCTCATTCGTTAATCAAGGAGTCGAGTTATCAAAATCAAAAAATAAAAGCGGTCAGCAATAAAACGTGATGAACAAAGAAGGAGAGCAAGCGCACAAAGGCGCAGGTTCAGAATTCAAAATTAATCACCCAAAAATTAAAAAATTAAAATTTAAGGAGCCAATAACAATTATGTCAGCAAAAGTTAGAATCGACGGAAATCTGGGACGCGATCCCCAAACACGAGTCAACGCCAACGGCACTTTTATCGCCAATTTTTCAATGGCTGTTAATATCAAACGCAAAACTGCGACGGGAGATGTTGAACAAACCGATTGGTATAACATAACCGCGACCGGCAAACAAGCTGAAGTGCTTGCCCAATATGCTCACAAAGGAGACCCGTTGCTCGTCGAAGGCAAACAAACCATCAATCCGTGGACTGACCGCGAAGGAAATGCCCGTGTTTCGGTTGATATTCTCGTCCAGGACTTTCAGTTTCTCGGAAAGGCTAATCGCACCAGTGACAAAGGCGACCCTGCGCCGGAAGCATCAGACAGCTTAATTCCCGACGACATCCGGGAAGAACTCGCAGCTATGAACGCCGCCGACAACCTCGACTTTTCAGGCGATAACTTCCCGGCAGTGATGTAATCAGAATCATCAGGCGACAGCGGTTAAATTACGGTCACGTCGCCTGATAATCTACTCCGACTTTTCAGTTTTTTCCCTCATAAAATCCTTACTTTTCTTCTCCTGTTAAACGGAGGCTTGGAACACAAGATTCAAGCCTCCCCCTTTTTAACAAAACAGTCTTATTTCTTTTACCTCGGAACAGGGATTTTTAACGTCCGCAATCGGCGAAATAATAGTCGGCGGAAGAATTTTTGCCGATTATAACCACCAAATAAAGGAGCCGAAAATAAATGAGAACCATAGTTTTTAATCAAGGATTTAACCGTGTCGAAAATCGCTGCATCATCCAGTTAGAGCGCACAAAATTAAACAGACTGCTCGATGAAGAACGCCGCATTATTGAAATGTTAACCCGTTCCGCTGAAAAAATAATTAAGTCAAAACCTCAAAGTCTGGCTGATTCGAAAATTATTTGGAGTAATATCATCAATCATCGCCTGGTCAGAGATATTCGTTGCCGTCTTGATTGTTTGACCGACGCTTATCCGCAATTTGTGCAACAGGTTAAAGCTGTCCGTGATTTAATTAAAGAACGATTTTTGGTGGCAATGGATGCCCTTCGTGATGCCGCCCAAATTTCAATTTATCGCCCCAATTAATCGGTTTAAAGCATTAACTTCGTGATAAATTATTAAGGATGAAACCAATAAATTATCTCATCGGCGATGCTACGCGACCATCATACCCCGGCAAAAAAATCATTGCTCATGTCTGTAATGATATTGGGGGATGGGGTAAGGGATTTGTTCTAGCATTATCGAAAATTTCCCCGCTTCCCGAACGTGCCTACCGTCAGTGGTATGCAATGCGCGAACAAAATGATTTCGCCCTCGGCGCAGTTCAATTTGTTGAGCTTGCACCGGATATTCTTGTCGCTAATATGATTGGGCAGCACGGCATCAGAACAAAACGAGGTGTGCCACCAATTAGGTATGAAGCGGTTGAAACAGCTCTGAAAATTGTCGGAAAGGAAGCATTTTCTACCAAGGCATCAGTCCATTTGCCACGCATTGGTTGCGGACTGGCAGGAGGCGAATGGCACAAAATAGAACCGCTGATAGAAAAGCAAATCTGCGCGAGTGAGGTAGAAGTCTTCGTTTACGATCTAGCCTGAAATCAGCTTCCAAATCTTATCTTAACCCAATCAATAAAAAAGCCTGAAGACCTTTCCTTTAAACTAAACGGGAAACGAATTTAGGCTTTTTTTTATTGCGAAAATTAAACTGCCCCGTTTATTTTTTCCCTCCTTTTTGACCGCCATCCTTTGAAGCCAGTGTCACGGGTTAAATGAGATTTATAGACTTCATTCAATATTTCGCCGTGGCTGACCGGATAGCCGTAACATTCGCTCACGAATTGCACATATTCATCAGCCAGATCAGCAATTTCTTCATCTACCTGAGCTACAATTTTCCGGCTTTGCTTGCGGCGGATGTTGATTAAAGGTTTGAAAGCAGGGGCGTTTCCCACGTTGTTTGGCATTTTAATCTTGTCGTCTTGTTTTTCTGGTATTTCTTCCATTTATTAAATTCCTCGGATATTTATTTTGAAACCTTAAATCCGATCTCAATTTCGTAAACCCTGTGAAACAGAGATGGATTAAAACTTCAGAATCGCTTAATTCAATCGCCGTGCCACAAATGATAAATCGCCTTTTAAAATAGAAAAATTCCCTTCCAAAATGCGAATTATTGACATAACAAAAGTTCCCCAAAGTGTGAATGAGACGAATAAAAAAAGCCACTCCCTGACTGTCTGACAAGTAGCGGTAAAAACAACCCGTTCTTGCGCCAAAAACCCAATAAAGATCGTCATCCTGACCTTGCAAGCCGGCAAGAAATTATTAAATTGTCCGATTTTAATTCTTCTTACACCCCAAAGTCGTTTATTTGTAATTTTTACAGCACACGGTTGAAGCATTTTCACCAATGAAAGGTTCTTGCGCTTTAAATTATTGATAATTAACTACTTGCCGCTTTTATAAATTTTATCTTTCCCCCTAAACCATTGATTTCAAAATGGATGCCCTTCTTGCAAAAAAGCGCAAGAATTTTGTTCGTTTTTTTGTGGCAAACAAATTGCTTATTGTCACTAATGAAGAGATAAACCTTTGTTAAATAAGCAGAAAATAAAATGAAAGATGAGAACAAATTTCTAAGCCGGAGCCGAGACCGCGAAAAATGGAAAAGAAAATTATCCGGGCAATTAAAGAACCAAGCTAAGGCGGAGGCGATCTATTTCCGCCCGAATTTAGCTGATGACAGACGTATTCGTGATTTAGCCGAAATGATGGGTGAAACGAAAAATGCGATTGTTGAAAAACTCGTTGCCTGCGCTCTTCATAATAAAGCCTTAACAACTAAGCAACTGACAGAGCAAAAAAATTCGTTCCGGCGAGTCGAAGACAACACCGAAGCGGTGGTCAACGCTTCGGTTGAAATTCTGACGTTGCTTGAAGAAATTCGGCGGAGGAATATCACGCAGGAAAAATTGACGAATTCCCTTTTGGGCGAAATTTATTGTATGGTTCACACCGCCGTTTCGCTTATGAGAACCGTGCTTTTGCAAATGCTCGGTTTGACTAATCAAGAAACAGCAAACACACAGCTACCACCGCAGGTTTTGGCTTCGTTTGATGAAACAAGTGATTTGACGATTACCCGAAGTCTGCAAGATTTGGAATCAGCCGCCCAATATCACCAAATCGAAAACAGTAAATTTACTAGCGAAAACCTTTTCTGGAAGTCGAAGTTAAGACGTTCCCGTTCAAAAGCCAAATAAACATAATTTTCAGGAGGTGACAATTATGATCATCAGCATCAAATCCAGTGCGTCCGGTGGAAGCTCCAGAGGATTGGTTCATTATCTCGCCCACAGCAAACTTGACAAAACTAAAGAAGAGGTTGAAAACCGTGAATTTTTCAATGAATCCGAAAACGGTTTGGATGTTAAAAGGGCAAATCAGCATTTGAGTTTAACCGGCACGAAACTAAGCTCTGAAGAACTACTCCACCTTGTCATCGCTCCCGGCAAAGAGGAAATCGAAAGCGTTGGCGATGATTTGAAGACCCGAAAAGAAGCTCTCGAAAGTATAGTGCGGGCAACGGTTGACCAACTTGAAAAAGAAATCAAAGCTAAAAAGATAAAATGGATCGCCGTTGCACATTTTAATACCGATCATCCGCATGCCCATCTCGCTGTCCAGAGGGAATTTATTAATCAAAAGGGACAGATCCAAGATTTGCGAATAACCCGGCAAATGCTGCATTACAATGAAACGGGCGAAAACGGAGAAAAAAAACTTCACAAGGGAGGGTTGATTTTAGCTGCTGAAAGTAAACTCACGGAAATTGCGGTTGAGCGAGAAAAGACACGAGAAAATATTATCAATCCTGAAACCAATAAAAATGTTGGAAAATCTAAAATAGAAGACAAAAATCAACTACAAATTCCATCCCAGCCGATAACAATCCCCAATTACCACGAGCGAAGAGTTTTAGCCGAAGAAATGCTGGTCGCAGCGGAAGTTGCGCGGAGAGAGAGAAATATCGAAAACCTAATTGAACACGGAGACAAAAAACGCTTCAAAATTAAAGACGAAGAAACCGAGAATGTGCACCACGTTTCCCTTTTCGATATTGAGCGGAAAATTGAAATTGTCAGCCGCCAAAAAGCCTGGGTGCTGCATCCGAAAAATCCTGCCAAACGTGCCGAATCAATTTCATTACTTGCCGAAGAAGAACGAGCCAAACATTTGCCCGTCATCACACAACTGGAAACGATCCGCCGTCACGTTCTCGGATTTGAGAATCGTCATTTAAATAACGCTGAAGAAAAGCACACTCGACTTCATAATCAAAAACTTCTGATTGAAAAAAAATATGAACGTCAGAATCTTGCGATACCAATTCCTATTTTCACGCCTGATGAGCTTCAGCGACTTCAAACGGAAGCGATCAGAGAACAGAATATCGAAAAAATTTTACTACTGGAAAATATTCGCCACATAAACGCTTTGGAGTTACAACGTCCAAGCCGCCGCGATGAGGATCTGACAGAGTTCCTGGCAACAAAAATCGTCGCCGCGCTCAAACTCGAAGCGGCGGAAAAAAGACTCGCCGATTTTTCTAAAACTAAAGATTTCGTCAAAGTCAAAATCGGCAATTCCTTTTGGTCACTGAGTTTACTTGAGCAGCACAAAAACCAAAACGCTTCCAAAAACGGTTTTTTAAAGCAGATTAAAGCAAATACTTTAGGATTGATTTTTCGTGCCGAGAATGAGATTTCCAAACAGGAAAAACTTGAATATCCGGTTCTGCACAAACAAATTTCGGACGCGCTCGAAGAAGTGCACAACGGGCGGCGCGATGAAATCGAAAAACAAAGAGAATTTAACCAAACTCTCAGTAAAATTTTTAACGGGGAAACAAATCCGAATAAAACCTCTTTTGCGCCCACTTTTTCCGCCTTTGAACTGGCGGAAATTGAAGACCTTGCCCAAAGTGTTGGGCGCATCGAACTTCAAGAAAAAGCCCTGAGTGGGCAAGAAACCTTTCTGCTTGAAAAATCAGCCGCCACACAAAACAAACTGACGAATAAAAACCAAAGCGTTCCCCTTCAAAGCGAAAAGCAAAAACAAGTATCGGAAACGGCTGAAAAAATTATCGGCGAGTTTATTTCGGCACGCGTCGCCGCCAAAGTTGTCATCGCAAACACCAAAGTCGCGGAGGCGGAAGAAAATATTAATCGTTCCAACCGCCATAAAATGTTTATCAAACACCGTCTCAAAGATGCCGAAACCGGCGCGGAACGCGAAGTTTCTTGGCGGGACGTTGAGCCGAAAAAACCTTATCATTTGCTTGATAAAATTCTCCTGCAAATATTTGAATCCAAAGAGCAAAAACACGAACGCGAATTAGTTCGCCAGGCTGCCAAAAATCAAGAAAAAGCATTGATGATGGATTTACAAAACAATAAGGCACGACTTTCCCGCCTTGAAAGTCAAATAAACGAATTTCAGAAAAAAACGGGCAGCAAAAGTGAAGCTGCGCCAGTCTTCACGCCCAAAGAAATTGCCGCGCTTGAGGCACGAAAATATCAAACAACGGATAAACAGGAAGCCGAACAGCTGGCCAGAATTATTTCTGAAGCCGAACAGAATAATCGCGTTGGAAGAATTCAGGATCTATTAAACAAAGCCGCGAAAGAATTGGAAACACTTTCTCCCCAATTATTGAACGAGCCTGAACCGAAAAACTCGCCCTTCAATCAAAATAATCCTCTCAGACAGACAACCATTGAAACTCAAGAAATTGCCAGCCAAAATTCGCTGGAAAAAAATATTCAGCCGACATCAAATCAAGTCAAATCAATTGAACACGAAAAAACGATGGTCAAAGAAAAAGAACGCAGCAGATGAAAGAACACTCAGTTCTCTTGAAAAACCGGAAAATACGGCACGCTGATTGCACTTGGCTCTCAGGTAAGAGACTTTTAGGTAATATTTCAAACTAAAATTCTGAAGTTCATTTTCCCGAAGCTGCCAAATGAGTGAACAATCGTCAATTACCAAAACAAGCGAAATTAATCCTCGAACTGCGCGTGCCGTTGCCGCCATCTTGAGCCAAACGGCAACAGATGAGGCTTTGCAAGCACTAAACCAATCAGATGGACGCAACCAATCCGAGCAGGCTTCATATTTAGCCAAACAATCACCTTTCCTGAGAGAAGTTTATGAGCAGGGCGGAACTGTCCGGGACGGTGTGTTGACCGTTCCGAAGGAAAATCTCAGCGTATCCCCCGAAATTAAACTCGCAACCGTTGACACAGCAGTTGAAAAGTTGACACGCATGACGGGAGATTCCGCCCTTGCCCGCGAACTTGCTCCGCAGTTTGTTGAAATGGGGATGAAAATCGCCGGAAGCCATGCGGACGGTGAAACTCGCTTGAAGGTTTTCGGTTGGCTCTACGGTTCACTTGAAGGCAATCAGGAATTGCTCTCCAACGATCTAGCCCAAAATCAGGGACGAGAGGAACAAAAGCAATCCGAAACCCAATTTAGCGAAAAATGGCAGCAAATTGTCGAACTATCCGAAGCCCTCGCCGCACTTGAACCTAAAGACACTTTACCGGAAAACTCATTCGACGAAATCAACGAACGGGAAACGGAAACAAAACTTGAACCGGATGAGTTTTTCACCGAATCCGAACTTTACGAAAAAATATCGCCCTTTGATAATGCCGAACAAACCGAAGAAATTGTTTTGAGCGGAAGTCTCATCGGATTTGAGCGAATCCCAATTAAGTCGGACCTACCCAAAATTCCCGAAAGTCTTTCGCTGGTTGATTTTGAAAAGCTCCTCGAAAAGACGGGCAGAATTGATTCACAACTTGAACGCGGACTTCCAATCCGAGAAATCCT
>DAORIL010000083.1:0-14875 GCA_035438525.1 Pyrinomonadaceae bacterium | reverse complement strand
ATTACGCTCGCAGTTACAAGGCTGAAAAGCGGGGCGGTGGTGCAGAAAAACTTTCTCTTGACGATATTTTTGTTTTTGTAAAGGAAAAGCCTGCCGAAATGATTGCTTTAGATGAAGCACTAATTGAACTTGCCAAGGTTGACCAAAGAAGAAGCCAAGTTGTTGAATTAAGGTTCTTTGGCGGTTTAAGTAATGAAGAAATTGCCCGTGTTTTGGACGTCCATGTAAATACGGTGTTACGTGATTGGAATTTAGCCAGAGCTTGGCTTCGGACACAAATTATTAGTAACGAATAAATGGAGAAAAGCGGAAAGGCAAAAGGCAAAAGTAAATTTTTAAAGCCAATAAATTTTTGCCAAACTGCCCAAAAAATAATAGATGAAAAAATTAACTTTAGTTTTAGGATTTACCTTAGCCTTTGTAACCATTAGTTTTGCCCAGGCAGCCAAAAATCCGGTAATTTTTGCTGTTTTGCAAGATGGAAAAATGATTGAACCGTTTGCCAAAATCGAAAACGGAAAACTTTTGCAAACTGTTAGCGGTGGAGATGATGAAGCAATCCTAAAGGCTTTCAGCAAAACATATTACAAACCAAAAACCATTTACAGTTTAATTTTTGGGGGAAAAGTTGCGGGAACTTCGACTGTGATCAAAAATGATCCAAGTTCAGAATGTGGCAGAAATATGGCAGATGTAACTACGAAATCAGCCACGGCAAAATTAAAAGGATTTGTGATGGGATTAGCCACCAACCTTAAAATAACCAAACCTGGTTCGGGTGTTCGTCGAATGCCGACTCCGGCGGAACGTGCCGAAATTGAAAAACTTGTTGTGGCGGAATTCGCAAAAAATAAGGTCAATGCTAAAACTTTGCGCTCACATAACTTAACCGCCCTGGATGTTGATAATGACGGAAAAATTGAATTTGTCGGAAGTTATTGGGTGGCTACCGGCGCAACCGAACGGGCAAAATTATTTTTCATTGCCGATAAAGTTCGTGCCAACAAATATTCAATTGGATATTCCGAATATGAACTGGTTAAAAAAGAAGACGTGATGAGTCAAGAGATCAAAGATGTGGATGAGGGAGTTTATCACGAATTATTGCTCGACATTTTGGATTTTAATAACGATGGGGTGGCTGAGATCTTTACTTATATTCAATCGTTTGAAGGAGCAGGTTTCAATGCCTATCAACGAAATGAAGGACAGTGGGAACGAGTCTTAGAAGCCTCGAATTATCATTGTGCTTATTAGAATAATTTGGAAAATGCAAAGTCTGAAAAAGTCAAAAGGATTTCTTTTGGCTTTTTTTGAAATGTTTTTGTTAGAAATTTCACTAATAATTGATGGGTGGACGAGCATATTTATACACATTTAACGAAGGTAATGAACCGATAAGGCCAATTTCATATTGCGATTGGAAAATTCCTTTGTCCTATAAAATTTTAGTGTCGGTTAATTCAGGCTTAATTATTCAAGAATTTTTTGGTGAAAATTCTGCTTATTCAATTGAAGGAAATGCCGAAAACGGGCGCAAACTTTTGCTTGATTTGCTAAAAGTTTTGATGGATTCGGAAATTTCCAACAAGGAAAATTTTGAAAAGAAGGTAGCTGAAACAATTGAGTTTTTGGAAAAAGCAGAAAACAAGAAAGAATTTTATTTACTTTGTCCTTATGAAATTCTTGAACAAAGCAGTGCGATTAATATTGAAATAGACAACAATTCTTCGATTTTTGAAATAGCAAAAGACCTTTTTTCTGGTGTAAAAAACACACAACGAACCATAGAAGAAAATCTAAATTTTGAAAAAGGGAAATTCTTTGAGTTGACTAGTTCGTTAATTCTTAAAGATTTGCAAAATAATTGGGAAGAAAATTTGGGTTTGTTTTGGACAAATTACATAGATTGATATTACAACAAAATTAATTTTACGGCGTTTGGAATTAAATCTTCAGACGCCGTTTTTATTTAATTAAATCTTGCAATACAATTTTGACAAATCGTTATGAAAAACCTAATTAATCAAATTTTGTCAACTATAATTCTATTTGCTTTTGTTATTTCACCTTTTGCCCAAACAAATCAATATCCGGTAAAAAGAACTGAAACCCCCGAAACTTGGGCGAGAGACGGCTGGAACGCAATCGAAAAAGCAAAACAAGTAAAAATGCGAAAGGGAAAAGCAAAAAATGTGATTTTGTTTATCGGTGATGGGATGGGCATCACAACTTTAACTGCTTCACGCATTCTCGAAGGACAGCTTCGAGGCGAAAGCGGTGAAGAAAATCGTTTGAGTTTTGAGGAATTTCCTTTTTCTGCTTTTTCAAAGACCTATTCCACTAATCAACAAACTTCAGATTCTGCTCCCACCATGTCTGCCATTATTTCGGGAATCAAAACCGATGAAGGGGTGTTATCCGTCAATCAAAATGTGGTGCATGCTGATTACAAAACGGTTAAAGGAAATGAAACAATGACCTTGCTTGAAATGGCTGAAATGAAAGGGCTTTCGACCGGAGTTGTTTCAACTGCTCGTTTAACTCACGCTACTCCCGGAGCCTGTTACGCTCATACTTGCGACCGTGATTGGGAATCGGACGCAGATATTTCAACCCGTTCAAAAGATGCTTTTAATGCGAAATTTCCTGACATTGCGCGACAATTAATTGAATTCCCATTCGGCGACGGGTTAGAAGTTGCAATGGGGGGCGGACGTCCTAAATTTTTACCAAAAGACGAGGTTGATCCGGAATATTCGGACAAAAAAGGTGAACGATTAGATGGACGCAATCTGACCAAAGAATGGTTAAATAAATACAAAGATTCAAATTATATTTTTGATAAAAAAGGTTTTGACTCTATTGATCCGAAAAAAACCAAACACCTGCTCGGACTTTTTGACCTTTCGCATATGCAATATGAGTTTGATCGCAAAACCGACAAAGGCGGCGAACCAAGTTTATCTGAAATGACTTCTAAGGCAATTGATTTACTTTCAAATAATAAAAAAGGGTTTTTCCTGATGGTCGAAGGCGGTCGAATTGACCATGCACACCACAATGGTAATGCTTTTCGGGCTTTAACCGAAACTATTGAGCTTTCAAACGCAGTCCGCACTGCCGCCAATAAAGTAAATTTGGATGAAACTCTGATTGTGGTCACTGCAGACCATTCCCACACTTTTAATATGGGCGGTTATCCGATCCGGGGAAATAATATTTTGGGTTTAACTCAGGAGGTGGACGGCAAAGGAATGTTGGAGGAAAAGCCCCGCACTGATAAAAACGGGAAGCCTTACACAACTCTAAATTATGCGAACGGGAAAGGTGCAAGAGGCGAACGACCCAATTTAACCCAAGCCGAAGTTACCAGTCCGGATTATAAACAAGAGGCAGTGATACCGCTTTCGGACGAGACTCACGGAGGAGAAGATGTCGCAATTTATGCAAATGGAGTAAATGCTTATTTAGTTCGCGGCTCAATGGAAGAAAACTGGATTTTTTATGTTATGGCAGACGCACTTCGGTTAAGAAACAAATAATCAAAGCAGTAGCTTTAAACTTGTGGAGGTTTGGAAAGTGTAGGAAGAAGAAAACAATTCCAAACCTCCCAAACTTCCTTGATTTTAGCATTTTCTTGCAAAAGATTATTCCGGCAAAATCTCGTCCAAAGAGGTCAATAAATCGCGACCACGCAGATCAGGTTGACCTTTGTTAGTTTGATTAAGCGAAATAATTTTGCCTTCCGGATCAATTAAAATTGTGGTCGGAAAGGAACTAATTCGCAAATTTTTCAGGGTTTTTCCGATACTATCAAAACGGGCTTGACTCCAAGTCATTCCGTTTTTGACCAAATTTTGTTTGATACTTTCCGGTGTATATTCAGGATCGGTGTTTAAGCCAAGAATTTCGAAATTTCGATTCTTAAATTTTTCATATGCCGAGCGCAAATAGGGCATCTCGCGCCGGCACGGTCCACACCAAAACCCCCAAATGTCAATCAGCAAATATTTGCCACGGAATTCGGAAAGTTTTCTATTCTTTCCATCTAAATCAACATAACCAAAATCTTGTAAACTCTGTCCCACCAATAATTCAACTCGTTTATAGTCTGAGGCGGAATGCTCACGCATTATGATTTGATTCTTTTCCAAATCAACCTTTTTAGTGGAGACAAATGCATTTCCCGCCCGAAAAACAATTGTTTCGTTATCTGCTTTGGCAGTTTCGGGCGAAAGGCGGTCAATAAAAACTTCGCCGTCACCATCGCTGTCAACACCGAGCCAGCCGTAATTTGGAACTATTTTTTGCGAAGTTGCATCAAATTCGTAAATTACAACGGTTTTATTTCCTTTAATATCAACATTTCCTTTGGCAAATGCTTCCTGAGATTGACGAACTAATCTGTCCCCTTCTCCTAATTCATCACCATACTTAACATCTTTGAAATATCGCAGAAAAATCGGAAAAGTTTGAAATAATTTAGTTTTAATCGGAATATTAACCGTTACAATCCACAGGAAAGGATTTTTTTTGATTTCTTTTTTCATCTCGAAGGCTTCATTTTTCGAGAGATTACCATCCATATTTAGATCAACATACATGACTGGGTTTTCATCTTCTACTTCAACCAAAGCAGAAATAATTGATTTTTTATCCTGTTGTGGATGATATAACTTAACTGTTGAAAGATGTGCTGATGACGGGGGCGGTTCTTCAAAATTTAAACGCGAAGCGTTCCGAACTTCCCGAAAAATGGCATCATCCAATTCATCGGTATTGGCTACCAGTTCGGTTTCAAGGGTTCCAAGCAAATCTTGAGTAAAATTAATTTGGGTTGAAAAAAGGGTAACTGCAAGAACGAGCAAGCATTTAGAGAAACTAAAGGACATATATTCACCTCAAATATAAAATATAGCGCGGGGCAGATTGTAAGACTCGCAGAGATTGTAATAGAAGTGTTAAAGTTTAACAAGAGTTTTTTTATGAGAATTGTTTTTATGGGAACTCCCCAAGCGGCAGTTCCAAGTTTGGAAAAAATTATTGCGGATGGACACGAGATTGCGGCGGTTTGGACGCAACCTGACCGACCATCGGGACGTGGAAATAAATTAACCGCGCCGCCGGTTAAAATTTGTGCCTTGCAGCATAATTTGCCGGTTTTTCAACCTAATAGGATTAAAACGCCCGAAACCTTAGACTTATTTAAATCTGCAAATGCTGATATTGCTGTTGTTGTGGCTTATGGAAGAATTTTGCCTGAACCATTTCTAAATTCATTTCCTAAAGGTTGTCTCAATGTTCACTTTTCACTTTTGCCAAAATATCGCGGTGCTGCTCCCGTTAATTGGGCAATTGTCGATGGCGAATCAAAAACGGGCGTGACCACGATGCAGATGGATGTGGGTTTGGATACAGGTGATATTTTATTGCAAAGAGAAACCGAAATTGGGAATGAAGAAAATTCTCTTGAATTAATGCAAAGACTTTCTGATATCGGTGCGGATTTACTTTCCGAAACGCTAAAATATTTAGATAAACTTGCCCAAATTCCGCAAAAGCACGAGCTGGCAACTTTTGCTCCGATCATGAAAAAAGAGGACGGGTTAATTGATTGGAATTTTAATTCGCAAAAGATTTCAAACAGGGTGCGTGGTTTTCAGCCTTTTCCTTCCAGTTATACTTTTTATCAAGGGAAAAAACTAACCATTTTGAAGGCTAAAACTTCCGATTATGAACGGGATGAAATTCCTGTCGGAGCTATTTTGCACGCTAAGGGAGATTTATTATTAGTAAGTTGTGGTGAAAATTCGGTTTTACAAATTGAAGAATTGCAGCTCGAGGGTAAAAATCGGATGAAAACGAGAGATTTTTTGAATGGAGTGAAGATGCAAATAGGTGAACAATTGGGGTAGAATAAGGTCGTTATGAGTTATCAAGTCATCACATTTTACGAATTTAAGGAACTCGACAACCTTGAGGAAATGAAAATTAAGCTCAAGGAGGCAATGACCGAATTTTCGATCCTAGGAACGATTTTGATTGCTGAAGAAGGTTATAATTCGACGATTTCTGGGTTGCCTGTAAATTTGACAAATTTCATCAAAATTTTAGAAGAAACTTTTCAAACCAATTTGAAATACAAAACATCTTTTCATTCAGAACAGCCGTTTTTGAAAGCTAAAGTAAGAATTAAAAAAGAAATTGTAATGCTTCGGCAAAAAGTGAAAATTGAAAAGGGGATTGGGACTCATGCCAAACCAAGTGATTGGAATTCGATAATTTCGGATAAACAAACCATTGTTTTAGATACCAGAAATGATTACGAGGTTGAAATAGGCACGTTTAAGGGTGCAATCAACCCGAAAATCGAAAAATTCAGTGATTTACCAAAATTTGTAGCCGAAAATTTTAATCCAACTGAGCATAAACGAATTGCAATGTTTTGCACAGGCGGAATCCGTTGTGAAAAATTTGCCCCATTTATGCGTGAGCAAGGTTTTGAAGAGGTTTACCAACTTGAAGGCGGAATCCTAAAATATTTAGAAGAAACACCTGAAAATGAAAGTTTGTGGGAAGGTGATTGCTTTGTTTTTGATGACCGAATTGCCCTCAATCACAAATTACAAAAAGGAACCAGTCAGGATTTACGCCCAACAACGCTCAATCCGCCTCAGAAAATAGAGAAAAAATGAAAATTTCACCCGCACGTTTGGCAAGTTTTGAAATTCTGACCAGAATCGAAAGGGAAAAATCCTTTTCATCCGCATTGTTACCGACTTTAGAAAGAAATTTGAGCAAAATTGATAGTGGTTTGTGTCACGAATTAACGCTGGGAACCCTCCGAAATCAAATTTATCTTGACCGAATAATTGAAAAATTTGTTACAAAAAAACTGGATTTGGAAGTTAGAATTGCCCTTCGCCTTGCCATTTATCAAATTTATTTTCTTGATCGGATTCCAGTTTATTCGGCTATTAACGAGTCCGTAAATTTAGTTCAACAAGCCAAAAAGACTTCAGCAAAAGGTTTGGTTAATGCCGTATTGCGAAAGATTTCACAGAAAAAAGTTACTTTAGAATTTGCGAACCAAATTGAGAAAATTTCAGTTGAAAATTCCCACCCGCAATGGTTAATTGAAAAATGGATCGAACAGTTTGGTGTTGAAGAAACCCAAAAATTAGCTGTTGCAAACAATCAAACTCCGGAAATGGAATATCGTTGGACTGCCAAAACTACCGAATCAATTAAAGAATCTCTCAGCCGAGAAGAAATTGACAATAAAAGCGATTTTTTGCGTGACTTAGCTGAAAACGGCAAAATTTATTTTCAAGATAGGGCTTCGCAATTAGTTGCAAAAGCTGTTGAATGGCAAAACGATGAGAGATTTTTAGATGTTTGTTGTGCCCCGGGTAGTAAACTTTCGTTGATTGCAGCCCAAAATCAGGAAAATGTGGTTTTTGGAGGAGATTTTTATTTACAAAGAATAAAAATCTCCAAAAAAACTTGTCAAAATCAAGGGTTAAAAAATTTTCAATTATTGCAATATAATGCGGAAAATGAACTCCCCTTTGCAGAAAAAAGTTTTGACGCAGTATTGGTTGATGCTCCCTGTTCAGGAACCGGCACAATCCGGCATAATCCAGAAATCCGATACCATTTGCAATCAAATGATTTTGCCGAACTATCTTCAAAACAACTTAATATCCTCAATAACGCATCAAAACTAATCAAACAAGGCGGACGGTTAATTTATTCAACATGTTCGCTGGAAGTTGAGGAAAATGAACAGGTAATTGACAAATTTTTGAACACACACCCAAATTTTGAAATTATGAAACCGAATTTGGCTGTGGAATTTTTAACTGAAAATGGATTTGCCAGAACCTTTCCCCAACGCGATAAAATGGATGGGTTTTTTATTGCAATTTTGAGAAACCGTTAAAAAAATTGGTTTTGATTGTTTCATCATTCGTCAATTAACCGAAAAAAATGTTAAACTTTTCTGTTAATTCTGTCATAAATCATAAGGAAAAAATAATAAAGTGGGATTCTTAAAATCAGGTGCTTCGGCAATAGGTAAGTTGTTTATAGTGGTTGCTTTAGCAGGTGCTTTTTTAGTCGGTTTATTTGGGGTGGTTTATCTTTCTTTGCAAGGAAAAGAAGTTACAGTTCCTGAAATTGTTGGAAAAGATTATAACCAAAGTGAAAAAGAATTAACCGAGCTTGGGTTGAAAATCAAGAAAAGAGCCTTTCGATATAGTCAGGAAAAACCAAATACAATAATCGAACAATCCCCTCGTCAGGGTGAACCGGTAAAAACGGGTCAGGTTATTTTCGTGGTGGTCAGTCAAGCAAATCCTGAAAGCACTGAAGCACCCGCCACAGTAAATAAAAATGGGGAAGAAGTTCCGGTAAATGATGATGATCTTGAAAATGCGCCTAAGAAAACTAACAAGAATTCAAATGTGAAGAAACCAACTCAAACTTCCAGAGACGTCGCTGCCAATAAACCCGCCAAAAATGCAAACGCTAACATCAGCGGGGAAAATGCCAATGCGCCTAAATCAACATCAAACACCGGAACAACCACAACTGGAAATAAGCCGAATTCGGCAAATAAATCAACTACGACACCGACTAATTCACCAAAACCCGCTGCGACAAAAACTCCGACGGCTGGTGATACTAGAAATCGAAGAGTAGTTCCATAAGAGTTTTACTTTTACAATAAAGCAACCGATTATAAGTTTTTTGCAACCAAGTTAGGGAAAAAAAGAAAATTTGAAAATGATTGAAATAGCGCCATCAATACTTTCGGCGGATTTTACAAAACTCGGAGAGGAAGTTCGGGCAGTTGAGGCGGGCGGAGCAGGAGTTTTGCACGTTGATGTGATGGATGGAAAATTTGTTCCTAACATTACGATTGGATTACCGGTAGTCAAATCCTTAGCCAAAATTGCCAAAATTCCCATTGATTGTCATTTAATGATAGAAGAACCAAGCCGGTATGCAGTTGAATTTGTAAAAGCTGGTGCCTCAATGGTTTCAGTTCATGTTGAAGCAGATGTTCATCTGCAACGAACTTTGACGGCAATTAGGGAAGCCGGCGGAAAAGCAGGAATTGCTATCAATCCCGCAACTTCTTTGAATTTACTTGACGAAGCGTTGCCGTTTGCAGATTTTATTTTGATAATGTCGGTAAATCCTGGTTTTGGCGGACAAAAATTTATCCACACCGCTTTGGAAAAAGTCCGAAAACTGCGAATGATGATTTCAGAACGCGGTTTATCAACCAGAATTGAAATTGATGGTGGAATTGATGTGGATAATATTGCAAAAATAGTTGAAGCTGGAGCAGAGATAATTGTTGCAGGTTCAGCAATTTATGGGAAAAGCGATGCTTCTAAAGCGGTCAAAGAGCTGTTTAACGCGGCATCAGTTTGGGTCTAACGATTTTGGATTAATGAATTGTTAAAAAAAATCAAAAATCTAAAATCAAAAATCTAAAATCAAAAAAGGTGTTTATGGTTTTCGGAAAAAATAAATCAGTAATCTTGGGTTTAACTTTAATCTTGTGTTTTGCGGGCTCTGGTTTTGCTCAAAAAGGCGGAGATGGAACGGTTTCACAACGCCTTGATATTATGCGGCAGAAACTCGATACAATGCGAAAGTCTTTGGAAAATGCAATTTCGGCACTAAAAGACGATTCCAAAGAAGATAAAACCAAAAAGGATGATAAATCTTCGCTTGAAACTCCGCTTGGTCGTTTGAAGGCTTTAGAAAAGGAAGTTTCAACAACGCAATCAGAAGTCAGTAATTTGAAGGGAAAAGTTGAGCGTTCCGAAAAATATGATTCAAACGATGTTGACCAAACTGAATTAGCGGTTGGCGAATTAAATATGCGGGTTGATACTGCTTTGACCGAAACGGCATCAAAACGCGTTCAACCAAAATCTCAAGTCGGGCAATCACGGGAAGTTAAAAAGAAAGGAAAGTTTCTTGGGATTTTTGGTGGGGGAAATGATGAGTATGAAGAACTTATCGGAAATGTTACCCCCGGACGTGACCGTGAACTTTTCATTGTTGCAACCAGAGAAATCCGAAAATCGAATTATGAGGTTGGACGTTTACTTTTTCAAACAATTATCACTACCTATCCGGATTCACCCTATCTGCCAATGGCCAAATTAGCAGTTGCCGATTCATTCTATTTAGAGGGTGAAACGAGTAACCTGATTCAGGCTGCGGCCGGGTATCAGGATTGGCTGACCTTTTTCCCGACTCATCCGTTGGCGGATAAAGTTTTGCTGAAAATTGCTGAATGTGAAATGCGGCAAATTGGTCTGCCTGACCGTGATTCAACCCGTGCCAAACGTGCTGAACAACGTTTGAAGGCATTTTTCCAACAATACCCTAACTCGCCTGTGGCACAAGAAGCCCAGAAAAGATTATTGGAAGTCCAGGATAATTTGGGATTACACAGTTTAAATATTGCCAATTATTACTACACTCTTTCAGTGGGCCAGCAAAAAAGCGGATTAAAAGGGGCACAATCCCGGTATCGTGAAATCTTGGAAAAATACCCGAATTTTACCTTTATGGATGAACCGCTCTACAAAGTTGCAGTAACATATCAAATTGAAGAAGAAACGGATGAAGCGATAAAATATTACCAAAGATTAGTTCGTGATTATCCCTATAGCGATTATATTGAAAAGGCAAAAGAGCAGTTAAGATTAATGGGGGCCTCAATTCCGTTGCCAAACCCTGAGAAAAAAGACACACCTGAGCCGGAAAAGAAATCGTTTATAAGCAATTTTAAGAATCAGTTTTTTGGAATTTACCCAATGACTATTGATAAAAACGGAGTTTTGATGACCAAGGACTTTGATAAGACTAAATTTGAATTGATTGACCAAATTATCGAAAATCAAGGAGATCTGACTGTTGGTCAAATACCAAAATCACTCTCAACGATTGTTAAGGAATTGCCAAAAGATAAGCAAGAGAAGTAAATTTTGAAACGATCTTTGCGTTTATTGCGTCTAAGAATTGATATTTTAATTCGGGCAATAGGCGCAATTTTTTTTAATGATTGAAAATAACCAAAAAATTTTGGATAAAGTTTATCAAACCACTTCTAAAATCGTTTTGATTCAAATTTTATTTACGATTATTTTGATTGTGGTTGCCTGGTTTTGGGCTGCCGGGATTGATAATTCCGTTGCCCCCCAAGCAATAACCGGACTTTGGTTTTCAATTATCTTTTTAGTGATCGCAAGTTTTTTTCTTCGCAGGATTCTATTTTCTTGGGGAAAATTAAAAAATGCCTTTGAACAATTTGGAGTTGAAGGGGTTTTGAAAAATTTGCAAAAAAACACGGTCATAATATGTTTGTTGGGACAAATAGTTGGCATAATCGGATTTTTGATTGCAACTTTGTCAGTTAATAAATTTGAAATGTTCAGAGCAGGAATCGTAGCTTTAGTGATTTTCCTATTCAATTTTCCGCGTAAGGGAGTTTGGGAAAAGGTGGTTGTTAATTTTGAAAACACCAAATAAAGAGGTTTAGATGAAAAAAAATAATTTAATTTTAGTAGTTCTTTTCACCATGATTTTGTGTTGTTTTCAAGACGTTTTTGCGCAACCTGTTAATACTTCACCCACTCCGGAAGTTTTAAGAGAAAATCGTGAAAAATCTTTTGCGAAACTATTGGAGGCGCAACGTTTGCTTTGGAAAACGAGACGCGGAGGAATTCCGGAATCAGCAGTTTTAGCCGGAACAAAAGCCGCAAAAGAGGCACTCCAAAAGGCAATTGAGTTGAATCCAACCCTTTCAGAAGCCTACACCACTTTAGCGGAGCTTTCAGACATCGAGGAAGCCACAATGTTATCGACAATTGCGGTTAAAATAAACCCAGATAACTTTGGCGGACATAAACTTTTAGCCCGGATTTATACCATTAGAAGTAAAATAAATAGTCCGATTTTAGACCCGATTTATACTGAGAAAGCAATTGTTCAATGGAAAGAAATAGTCCGTCTTGATCCCAGAAACGCCGAAGGCTGGGCCTTTCTGAGCAAGTTCTATGAAAGAACGGATAAAGTTGAAGAAAATATTTCGGCACTAAAAAAATGGATGGCTTCGAGTAGTCCGCTTGAAACTTTTTTTTATCGCCGTTTGTTAGGGGCTCAAGAAGATTTGTCACCTGAAAGCGCAGGGGTCAAACTGGGTGCTGCTTTGGTCAAAGCAAACCGAACTAGGGAAGCTATTGATATTTTAAGCCAAGCCGTGGCTGATGATCCTGAAAATACTTTGGCAATCGATTTACTTCGTCAGGCTATTCAGGGAGGAGAAGTCGGAACTTCTCAAAAAACAATTGAAATGTTGCAACAGGCTGTTTTTGCGAATCCGGGGAATCTGGTTTTGGTCGAAATTTTAGCCGATGTTCAAGCCCGTTTGGGAAACACTCAAGATGCAATAAAAACCATCAAAAATACCATTTCAAAATTAGGTGAATCAAATAACAATTATGTTGCTAATTTACAGGTGACGATAGGAGATTTTTATTTTCAATCAAATCAAAATGATGAGGCGATTTCAGCCTACGAACAAGCCTTAAAATCATTTGGAATTGAAAAAGCCTCTTTAACTACGGATGATCAGCGTGAATTTGCAACAAGAGTTTTCGAAAAAATAATTAAAACCTACAAAACCGCCGGAAAGATAACTGAAGCCAGAGCGGCGATTGAACGTGCCAGAACTTTACTTGGAAAATCTGACCTTTTTGCTGACAAACAAATGCTTTCTTTGTTAAGGGAAACAAAAAAAAATGACGAAGCGTTATTGATGATTCGTTCGCTTCGACGAGCTTTTGCGGATGATTATAGTTTAATGAGGACTGAAGCCTCTATTTTAACCGAACAGGGAAAAGTTGATGATGGAGTGGCAATAATCAAAAATTTGATTGTTAATAAACCTGCTGTTCCGTCACCTTATTATGATGATTTTAGCAATTACCTTTTTATCTCAGGCTTGTATTCACAAGTTAAAAGGAATCGCGAAGCCATAATATCAGCACAACAGGCCTTGAGTTTGGCACAAACCGAAGATCGAAAACAGTTAGCAAGTCTTTCGATGGCAACCGCACAACATCAATCCGGCGACTATAAAATTGCCGAAGACACGCTACGCAATATTTTGAAACGAACTCCGGAAAACCCAATTGCCTTAAACAATTTGGGATATTTTTTGCTTGAAAGAAACGAGAAAATTCCGGAAGCAGTTGAATTTATTAAAAAAGCGGTCAAAATTGATTCCAACAATGCTTCATATCTCGATAGTCTTGGTTGGGGATTTTATAAACTGGGTAAATTTGATGACTCGGAAAAATTCCTCAAAGAAGCGCTTCGATTAAATCCTGCCTCATCAAATAGTTACGAACATTTGGGTGATGTGTATCTCAAACAGGGTAAATTTGAACTGGCCAGATCTGCCTGGCAAAAGGCGTTAAGTTTTTCATCCGACAATGATGTTGTCTCACGAATCAGAGCTAAAATTGCAAAAAATACCAATAATTAATACCGTTAAAAATTTTTTAATAAAATTTTAAGGAATTTCGGCAGATTAGTAATTTATACTAGCTGTCGGATGTAATTTCTAATAATTAATCCGTTAATTTGACAATAGTTTTGGTAGATAAACAATCGTTGTTTGTCTAAAACCTTAACCGACAATGGCAACTCCGTAGTGATGCGGATACGCAAAGTTCAGAGTCTCAAAAACTGAGATGGTCTGACTACCGAAGTGAGGTCTTGATGGATCAGAATAATTTTTTTGATGTTCGAAAACTTTTTAATTTAATACCCTTAACAATACTTTTAACCTTTTGTGCAGGGGCCTCTTTTGCACAGAATAACCTTAAACCCGGATCACCTTTCTCAATTAGTGACAAAAAAGTAGAAAAAACGATACTTGAACGTCCGCGCCTTGTTTCTGCAAAAGAAGAAAAATCTAACTCAATAACACCATCAGAAATCGAATTCTCAACTGAATTAGAACAAAAAGCCTTTAAAATATTGAATAATATCCGAGTCGAAAATGGATTAGCTCCATTAAATTGGAGTGCAGATATGGCAAAAGTAGCCCGCCTTCATTCAGGTAATATGGCAAAATATAAGTTTTTTAGCCATTTCGGACAAGATGGGTTAATGGTTAATGATCGTGCGGATTCATTTGGGATCTATCAATGGGAAGCCCTGGGTGAAAATATTGCCTTTAACCGCGGTTTTGATTCCCCGGCGGAAAAGGCTTGCGATGGATGGATGAAATCAACCGGGCACCGTGAAAATATCCTCAACAAACTGTGGAAGGATTCAGCAATTGGCGTAGCAATAGCGGATGATGGAACCTATTATTTCACACAGGTTTTTATGGTTAAATAGTTTCCAAAAGCGAAGAGGAAAATTAGCGAAGGATGTAGTTTTTAGATTTGCTACGTCCTTCTTCTTTATTTAAACTCATTTTGATGAGTCGAATTTCAATTACACTACCGGCATTTGCCAAAATAAATTGGTTTTTGCATATTTTAGGCAAGCGGGAAGACAATTTCCACGAACTTTGCACACTCTTTCAAACCGTTTCATTGTGCGATTTTTTGACCTTTAAGGAAAGTAACGAACTTAGTTTGACTTGTAACGATCTTAATATTCCAATTGATGAACAGAATTTAATAATTCGTGCTGCTAAGGTTCTCCAGGAAAATTTTGGAATCAAAAAAGGGGCAGAAATAAACCTTGAAAAAAATATTCCTTCCCTGGGTGGATTAGGCGGTGGTTCGGCGGATTGCGCAATTGCATTACTTGGATT
>DAORIL010000082.1:0-14925 GCA_035438525.1 Pyrinomonadaceae bacterium | reverse complement strand
CATTATGAAAAACTTATCTTTTTTATTGCTGATCTTAGTTTTGACAGTTTCGGCTTCTGCTCAATACTTGCAGTCGCCAAATGGAAATTTATCGTTTATTTTTAAGCTCACCGAAAAAGGCGAACCAACGTATTCTCTGACTTACAAACGCTCTGACGTTATCAAACCGAGTAAATTGGGCTTTGAAATCAAAGACCAGCCCGATTTGAAAAGCGGTTTTACAATAGTTGATTCAAAAACTTCGGAAACTAATGAAACCTGGAATCCGATTTGGGGCGAAGTCAAAACTATCCGCAATAATTACAAAGAGTTAGCAGTCAAGCTTGAACAAAAATCAGACAAATTAATCCGAAAAATCACGATTCGTTTTCGCCTGTTTGACGATGGTTTGGGATTCCGTTACGAATTTCCTGTTCAAGACCAACTCAAATATTTCATAGTCAACGAAGAAAAAACCGAATTTAATTTGACGGGCGACCACAAAACTTTTTGGATTCCGGGCGATTATGATTCACAGGAATATGCCTATAACACAACTAAATTCAGCGAAATCGCCGCTTCAAAATCGCTTTATTTTAATCCAAATTCAGATAAAATTCCGTTTGCCGAAAACGCTGTCCAAACGCCTTTGATGATGAAAACTGCGGACGGACTTTACATCAATTTTCACGAAGCCGCGCTCATCAATTACCCCGCGATGTATATGATGGTTGACAAACGAAATTTCAAGATGACCTCGCATCTTTGTCCAAATGCGGTCGGCAGTGCCGCCTTTTTGCAAACTCCCGAAAAAACTCCCTGGCGAACCGTTTTAGTTTCGGATAAAGCTGCTGATATTCTTGCCTCAAAAACGATTTTGAATCTGAATGAGCCGACCAAATATGCCGATACAAGTTTTATCAAACCGCAAAAATTTGTCGGCGTTTGGTGGGGAATGCACGTCAATACGGAGAGCTGGAATTACGCCGATGTTAATAATGTTAAAATTGACGAAACCGACTGGAAGTCGTTGAAACCAAACGGCAAACACGGGGCGAATACTGCCAACGTCAAACGCTACATAGATTTTGCGGCGAAAAACGGAATTCAGGGAATTTTGGTCGAAGGCTGGAACATAGGTTGGGAAGATTGGTATGGACAATGGAAGGAAAACGTCTTTGATTTTGTCACGCCGTATCCTGATTTTGATGTAGCGGAATTGCATAAATATGCCGCATCGAAAGGTGTAAAACTGATAATGCACCACGAAACTTCCGCTTCCGCCAGCAATTACGAACGCCGCCTTGATGAAGCATTTCGATTTATGAAATCAAACGGTTATGATTCAGTTAAAACAGGCTACGTCGGCAGAATCATCCCGCGAGGCGAGCATCACGACAGTCAAACGATGGTCAATCATTATCTTCACGTTGTAAAAACAGCGGAGAAATATAAAATTTCGATTGATTCTCACGAATCGGTTCGTTTGACCGGATTGCATCGCACTTATCCGAATTGGATCGCCGCCGAAGCTGCCAGAGGCAATGAATACAACGCCTGGAGTGAAGGAAATCCGCCTGAACACGAAACGATTTTGCCTTTTACACGCTTGATGGGCGGTCCAATGGATTACACGCCGGGAATTTTTGAAATCAAGCGCAGTCACTATCAACCGAACCAAAAAGAGCAGGTTCACACGACTTTAGCGAAACAGCTTGCGCTCTATGTAACACTGTATTCGCCCTTGCAAATGGCGGCTGATTTGCCCGAAAATTACGAAAAACGGATGGATGCTTTCCAATTTATCAAAGACGTTGCGGTTGATTGGGACGACACTAAAATTTTAGAAGCCGAGCCGGGCGACTGCATCACAATTGCGCGAAAAGCCAAAGGAAAAAATGCATGGTTCATTGGAGCGATCACCGATGAAAATTCACGCACTGCAACGGCTTCGCTTGATTTTCTTGATGCAGGAAAGCAATATGTAGCAACGATTTATGCAGATGCCAAAGATGCCGACTGGGAAAAAAATCCAATGGTTTATCAAATTAACAGTTATTTGGTTGATAACAAAACTGCTTTGAAATTAACTCTGGCAAATGGCGGCGGCGCAGCGGTTAGTTTGAAATCTGCAACGGCTTTGGATTTGAAAAAGTTGAAGAGATATTAGGAATTTTGCCCGTGAATAAACGCGAATCTGCACGAATAAAATCATTTTTTCTTAAACAGTTTTTAATTCGAGTAAATTCGCGTAGTTCGCGGGTAAGTAAAAAATATGCAATGGTTTAACGAACCAAAAAACTGGTCTTACGAAAATGGAATTCTGCGGGTCGAAGTTGATTCGGGAACGGATTTTTGGCGCATCACTCATTACGATTTTATCCGCGACACCGGGCATTTTTATTTTCAAGAGCAAGCCGGAGATTTTACCGCAACGGTCAGAATTCGTGGAAATTATCGGGAATTATACGATCAGGGCGGATTGATGATTCGGATCGACGAGAAAAACTGGATCAAAACCGGAATCGAATTTGTTAATGGTGTGCAAAATTTAAGTGCTGTCGTCACCCGCGAATTTTCGGATTGGTCGGTTGTGCAAAGAAACGATAATCCTCCCGAAGTCTGGTTCAAGCTTTTGCGAAAAAACGATTTTGTCGAAATCAGCTACTCTTTTGATAATAAAGACTTTGCGATGCTTCGTTTAGCTTATTTCCCTCCTAACATACCAGTTCAAATAGGGATGATGTGCGCTGCCCCCGATGGAAAAGGTTTTCCGATTGAATTTGATAATTTTTCGGTTGAAAAAGTAGATTAAGAAATTTTGCCCGCGAATAAACGCGAATGAACGCGAAAAAAGAAAAAATTGGTTTTATTTTCGCGTTTTTTAGCGTATTTCGCGGGCAAATCCAAAAATTTTTATGAAAAAAATTGCGTTATTTTCACTTGTCATTTTTGTTTTCGGCGTTTTAATCTTGAACGTATCAGCCCAAACACCAATGAAATTTATAGAAAAAAAGGAGCTACCGAAAAGCCGTTTGGAACTCTCCAGACGCACGCAAAACGGTTCATTTTACGATGTCATCGGGCGAAAGTCGGCGGCTTTTGGCTACGAACATCGCAATATGGAAGCATGGGTTTATCCGATCAAGATTTTGGATGATTTCGCGCTTGATTTTCAGATCGAAGGCTACAATCTGCCTTTTAACGGCAAAGATATTTTGACAAATATCGAAGTCCGCCCCGAAGTAACGATTTTTACTTATTCTCACGCCGCGTTTCGGGTTCGGCAAATCATTTATGCGCCGGTTGACGAGCAAGGATTGATTTCGCTTTTGGACATCAAAACGACTTTGCCCATGACGATTGGCGTTTCATTTCGCCCAAAACTTCGTCCGATGTGGGCGGCAGGGTTGATGACTCCGTTTGTCGGACAGGACGAAAAAGAAAAATATTATTTTATCGGTGAAGAATCGAAAAAGTTTTTCGGAATTATCGGTTCGCCTAATGCGAAAGATGTCAGTCTGATGCCGTATCAGGAAGAGCCGAAAGATGTTCCCGTCAGATACACGCTGGACATTTCGCCTGCCGAAGCCGAAAAGAATTTTGTGCCGATTGTGATGGCTGGAAGCGTGGACGGACAAGCTAAAGCGGTTGAAACTTATAAAAAATTACTTGCCAATGCGCTCCCGCTTTATGAGCAAAACGTTAAATATTACGAAGATTTTTTGAGCAAAACTACTCAGGTTACGACTCCCGATGAGCGTTTGAACACCGCGTTTGCGTGGGCAAAAATCGGAACGGAAAAAGGCGTGGCAACCAATCCGTATTTAGGAACAGGCTTGCTGGCCGGTTTCAGAACTTCAGGCGATTCGGAACGTCCCGGTTTTGCCTGGTATTTCGGACGTGATTCGATGTGGACGGCTCTGGCGATAAATTCTTACGGAGATTTTTCAACATCTAAACAGGCAATTGATTTCTTAAAAAAGGTTCAACGTGATGATGGCAAAATTCCCCATGAAATTTCGCAATCTGCCACGCTGCTTGATTGGTGGAAAGGTTATCCTTATCCGTGGAACTCGACTGATGCAACGCCTTTATACATCATAGTTAATAAAGATTTATATGAGGCGGGTGGCGACCTTGAATATTTGAAGGCTAATTGGGATTCGATTCTCAAAGCTTATAAATACGAAGAAGCGACCGACACAGACGGCAACGGTTTAATTGAAAACACCAAATTCGGTCACGGTTGGGTGGAAGGTGGTGCGCTCTATCCGCCGCACGAAGAAATTTATTTGCAAGGCGTTTGGATCGAAGCCTCGCGCAGTTTGGCTCGAATGGCGGAAGTTTTAGGTGATTCGGCAACGGCTGAACGCGCCAAAGCCAACGCCGAAAAATGTCGGCTCGCAATGGAAAAAACTTATTGGCTGGACGACAAAGGCTTTTACGCCTACGCTACGCAAATTCCGCGCAAAGAGCCGGTCAAAGCCGAACCGGGACCAAATCTTGAACGTCGCCAAAAACGTTTGAACGAACTGCAAAACGCCAAAATTTATGACGAAGACACCGTTTTGCCAGCCGTTCCGATGTGGTGGCGCACGATGGACAATGAAAAAGCGCAAAAGCAAATTGACCATCTCGGCAGTGCTAAAATTTCCACCGATTGGGGTTCACGCATTTTAGTCAATGACAGCCAGCTTTACGATCCGCTTTCGTATCATTACGGTTCGGTTTGGGGACTTTTTACAGGTTGGCAATCTGTCGCCGCATATAATTATGGTCGTCCGCAGGTCGGCTATCAGGCTTTAATGGCTAATTCTCTTTTAACTTATTCCAACGCTCTGGGTTATGTCACCGAACTTTTGTCAGGAGATTTTAACGCACCGTTCGGACGTAGTTCGCATCATCAGGTTTGGTCGGAAGCGATGGTCGTTTCGCCCGTGCTGCGAGGAATGTTCGGAATTGAGGTTTCAAATGCTGGAAAAACCGTCAAATTTGCCCCGCAAGTTCCGGTAAATTGGAACGATTACGAAGCAAAATCAGTTCGGGTGGGTGGTAATTCGCTTGATTTCAAAGTTAAACGTGAAAAAGGCAAAATGACCGTTTTGGTTTCGCAAACCGGTTCGGGAACTAAATTGATTCTTGCCCCGTCATTTCCGCTTGATGCCAAAATTAAATCCGTAACTGTTGCAGGTAAAGCAGCTACGGCTCAGGTCAAGTCAAATGGCGATATTCAGCAAGCCGAATTACAAATCGATTTGACTACCCCAACTACTGAAATCGTTTATTTGTTAGACGAAGGGACGGACGTTTATTGGAATGTTCCGAATTTGCAAGCGGGACAAGAAAATCAAGGTTTGCGAATTATCAAATCTCAGGCGAAAACGGACGGTTTATCTCTGGTTTTAGAAGGTCGCGGCGGACAGACTTATCAATTAAGCGCCAAGTCTGCAAAAGTTTTGAAAGCCGTTGACGGGATTAAAGTTGGTGCATCGGAAAACGGCGAGCAACAATTACAAATTACATTTACAGGTAGTTCAGATAGTTACATCAAACGCGAAATTCTGTTACCATTTGAACCAATTACAAATCCAAAAGGAACAAAAAAATGAGAAAACTATCAGCACTTTTAATTGCCGCAATTCTATTTTTATCGGCTTGTGTTTCCGCACCGACTGAGCAAAACAAGACGACCACGAAAAAGAAAGACGGCAAAATCAAAATCGGATTTTCGATGGACACGCTCAAAGAACATTGGGTCAAAGATAAAGAATTAATTGAAAAACGTGCCTCGGAACTTGGTGCAGAAGTTATTACGAGCGTCGCAGACAGCAACGATGAACGGCAAATCAAACAAGTTGACGACTTTCTGACACAAGGCGTTGATGTGCTGATCATTGCTCCGCACAATGGATTGATAATGGCTTCGGCGGTTGAAAAAGCAAAGAAACAAGGAATTCCCGTAGTTGCTTATGATCGTCTGATTCAAAGCGATGAGATCGACGTTTTAGTTTCGCATTTACATTCGACTGCCGGCACAATGCAAGCCGAATACGCACTCAAAAATGCTCCGAAAGGCAATTATGTCTTAATTTACGGCGCATCGACCGATAATAACGCCAATATTATGAAGGCTTCACAAAACGAAGTTCTCAAACCCGCAGTTGATAAAGGCGATATTAAAATCGTAGCAGATCAAAACGCCAAAGATTGGTCGCCCGAAGAGGCTTTGAAAATTGCGGAAAATGCTTTAACTCAAAATAATAACAATGTCGTTGCATTTGTTTGTTCAAATGACGGAACGGCGGGCGGCGCAATTCAGGCAATTAAAGCTCGCGGGTTGATCGGTAAAGTCATTGTCACCGGAATGGATGCCCAAATTGACGGATTACAGCGGATTGCCCAGGGCGAACAATCAATGACGGTTTATAAACCAATCCAGCCGCTTGCTTATGCTGCCGTCGAATCTGCCGTTAAATTGGCGAAAGGCGAAAAACTCGAAACAACTAAAACGATGAAAGCCGTCAATAAGGAAGTTCCGTTTGTATTTATCGAACCGAAAGTGGTTGATAAATCAAATCTGATGGATATTGTAAAAGACGGTTATCAAAAATATGACGATATTTTTGCCAATGTTCCGGCAGATAAACGTCCGAAAAATGAATAAAATTTGGAGAACCTGAGATGAAAACATTTCCCCGTTGTTTTTGCCTGTTAATGGTTTTGATATTTTCCGTTCCGTATTATTTTGCTCAAAATAAAGGTTTTATTGCTCTACCGACAGCAAAATTTATGACGGGCGATAATCCCGAATGGAGTAAACCTGAATTTAATGACCAACTTTGGCGTGAAATAAAAACTACGGCAACTTACGAAAGTCAGGGCATTGATTACAACGGTTATTCGTGGTATCGCTTTCATCTCGTTATCCCTTCTTCATTAAAAAACTCGGTCGTTTGGAAAAAGAAATTGCGGTTATTTTTAGGCAGAATTGACGATGTTGATACATCGTATTTGAACGGTGTCAAAATCGGACAAACCGGCAGATTTCCCGAAGAACAGGGCGGTTATAGTTCGCGTTGGCAATCTCCGCGTGAATATTATCTTTCGGCAGATGATCCGGCGATTCGTTGGGATCAGGATAATATCATTGCTATTAGAGTTTATGATGGCGACGGAGCGGGAGGACTTTACAGAGAAACTCCGTTCGTTGATATGCTCGATTTGATTGACGGAATTCAATTAACATCGAGCGAAATGCGGTTTCAGCTTTTACCGAATAATCAGGTGTCGGCAAAAGCAACAATCAAAAATAAATTCGATACCGCAATCAAAGGAAAGTTAAGAGAAAACGTCATTGATGAATCAAACGGAAAAATAATTTTGTCCAAAACGATTGATATTAATCTGACTCCAAACGGTTCAGCCGAAGCCATCCTGACTTTCCCGCAAAATATAAATAATGCAATTCAATACGAATTTATCGAAAATCTTTCCAAAAAAAATCTTTCTGTCAAACAATTTGCGCCTTATATTTTGACTCCACCGACTTCGCCAAAGCCACGAATCAATGGAGCAAAAGCCTTTGGTGTGCGCCCGAATTCACCTTTACTTTTTAAAGTTGCGGCGACCGGAAATGCTCCGCTCAACTATTCGGCAACTAATCTTCCCCAAGGATTAAAAATTGATGCCAAAACCGGAATCATTACCGGAAAAGTTGAAAAAGAAGGCGATTATCAGGTTGTTTTAACCGTCCAAAACAAGCTCGGAAAAACTACTGAAAATTTCACCATTAAAGTCGGCAATTTGCTCGGTTTGACTCCGGCGATGGGTTGGAACAGTTGGAATGCGTGGGGATTAAGCGTCAATGATGAAAGAGTTCGAAGTTCTGCCAAAGCAATGATTGACAAAGGTTTAACCAATCACGGATGGACATACATCAATATTGACGACGGTTGGGAAGCCGAAAATCGGGCTCCGAGCGGTGAAATCATCACCAATCAAAAATTCCCTAATATGAAAGGTTTAGGAGATTTTTTGCACAGTCAGGGTCTAAAATTCGGAATCTATTCGTCGCCAGGACCGCGAACCTGTGGTAATTTTCTCGGTTCATATCAGCACGAACTCCAGGATGCCGCTTCGTATGCCAATTGGGGAATTGATTACTTAAAATACGACCTTTGCAGCTACGACGAAATTATGTCAAAAGCACGGACTCTGCAAGAAAATCAAAAACCTTACGAAGTGATGCGCGATGCTTTGAAAGCGCAAAACCGCGATATTTATTACAGTTTATGCCAATATGGTCTGCACGAGGTCTGGAAATGGGGCGATAAGGTCAACGGAAATTCGTGGCGAACGACGGGCGATATTGAAGACACCTGGCAAAGTCTTTCTTCGATTGGTTTTTCGCAGGACAAAGCCGCTCCCTATGCACAACCCGGACGTTGGAACGATCCCGATATGCTGATCGTCGGCAATGTCGGCTGGAGCGACAAACTGCATCCGACACGCCTCACTCCGCATGAACAATACACACATATTTCGCTCTGGAGCCTGCTTTCCGCACCGCTTTTGTTAGGTTGCGATTTGGCAAGTTTGGACGATTTCACGCTGAATTTACTGACTAATGATGAAGTTATCGCCATCAACCAAGATGTTCTCGGAAAATCCGCCCGACAGAAAATCAAAAATGATAATTATCAGATTTGGGTCAAAGAATTAGCAGATGGACGCAGGGCAATTGGAATTTTTAATTTGAGCGACAAATTCCAAACAATACAAGTTGATTGGAGTGAGATTGGTTTGACAGAACGTCTTGCTGTTCGTGATGTGTGGAGACAAAAAGATTTGGGAATATTTAGTAAATCTTTTAAAACATCAGTTCCAAGTCACGGTGTTAAGCTAATTGTCACTAGTGTTGTTGTTCAAGAATAGTTATTGCCAGATTGATTTTAGAAAAGATATAAATACTTTGATTTAAGGCAGTGTTTTTACTTGTTTCTGATTACATCGGACAACTGTATTTTGCTGCTTTAAAAGAACCATAGTTGTATTAGTAATCGGAAGTATTTTTACGAACCAGTTCACCAAAACTCTATCTTCTGTTTCCATTCGAACAATATCTTTTTACCTTCTTTTAATCGTTAAATCTATAGAAAATTGGAAATTCAAGCGGTAACTAACGTCTTTTTGGGCAGTATTTTGTCAAATTATTATCGTTTTTAGTTGAAAGCGGAAATTTGGCTAGCAATTTGCTATGAGGGTTGGTAGTTATCGTTTTCGGTTGTTTTTGTATTGGAATCGAACAGTCCAGGCAATTTGACTTTATTGGTCAGAGCGAAATACCGAAGCGTAGCAAAAACTTGATAAAGGAGAACATTGGAATGAATGAGCCAAACAAAATAGTTGAGAAAAAGCAAAATGCTGAACATGACCGAGAGGCGCAGAAAATCAAGCGTGATGGAATTACAGCCGAAGAAATTGGCAAAGCATCAGCTTATGAGGACGAAACTGAAATAGCACAGCGAATGAGGCGCGAAGACGAAACAAAAGGCAATCCTGACGAACGCGATGTAGTTGCGGTAGTCAAATCTGAGAATGTTTCGCCGGATGTTAGTTCAGATAAAAAAAATACAGAATGAGGATATGAAACAAGAAATTTAAAACATTTGAGGAGAAAATTATGAACGAAAAAAAACATTTACAATCAGACGAAGCAGAAAACCCTGTTAAAGAACCGAATGAACCTGTTGTGTCTGAACCATCACCTGAAGATCCAAATCCATATCCTGTAACCGATCCGATTCCTGAACCGATTCCCGAACCTTTTCCCGTGCCGCCGGAACCAATTCCTGAATTTCCACCTGTCATTCCATATTAAAATTGTTCCAAATCAATGATGATCAAAAAAATTATGGAGTATTGGTTTAATGCCAGATTGATTTCAGATTCCATGCTTTGGCTTGTGTAAAAAATACTTTACCATCTCCATAAAGTTTGAATTTGATGAAATCTTCGGTTGGAAAGAAAATATCCGTCATCACTACTTCGCCGTCATCGGCAAACATTTCGGCTGAGGCTTTATCAAAAAATAGATGAAGTTTCAGCCGATTATTATTGCTCAAACGTGAAGCGAAATGTTTGTTTTTAGCAAAAATATCGGAAAAATCTTTTTTACCCGAATTAGTGCGGTCAGAAATGAATCTTTTTGTATCAAGATTGTAACCGATTCGATAAGTTTCATCTTTTGAATTACTTAACTCAATACCGAATTCTTTTGCCTGAGTTTGGCTCAAATCAATTTCCAAATTTATTTCGACTAAGGAAGATTTTCCATCGCCAATATTTAACTCTTTATTCAATTCAAATTTTTGTGGTCCTAGAAACTGTTTAGCTCGCAAACTTTCAGTTTCTTTGACCGGATTTTGCACTAACCGCAAACCCTTTTCAGTTTGTTTCAACGCCAATTCTCGCGGCAAAGTCATTGCGCTGCGCCATTTTTCGGTTGGGACTTTCTGTGCGTAATCCCAGTTGCTCATCCAGCCCAGAAAAATCCGGCGATTGTTTGGCGCGTTTGACCAGGTTACGCCCGCATAGTCGTCGCGCCCGTAATCAACCCACAAAATTTCGTTTGACGGATTATCATTTTTGAAAGTTTTGCCGTCAAAATCGCCGATAAAATACTGCGTTGCCGAACCGCCATTTGTCCCGCCCGGATTGATGCTGACGAGTAAAACCCATTTTGTTTGTCCGTTGAATTTCATTGGAAAAATGTCCGGGCATTCCCAAACTCCCCCGTGCGTGCCGTCATTTTTGCCGAATTCGCCAGTCATCTTCCAATCTTTCAAATTCGGCGAACTATAAAAACGAACATGGTCGCCAACCGCAAAAACAACTGACCAATTTTTCAGTTTTTCATTCCAAAAAAGTTTTGTGTCACGGAAATCCTTGAGGTTTTCGGTGTTTGGAATCACCGGATTTTTGTCGTATTTTGTCCAATTTCGCCCGTTATCTGTTGAATAAGCAATACCTTGATACTGAAAATCTTTGCGTCCGGCTTTTTCACCTTCCATCAGATGATAGGTGAACATTGCCACCAACGGCGGATTGTTTTTCGTGCCGAAACCCGAAGTATTTTGTTTATCAACCACCGCACTTCCCGAAAAAATCAAGCCCAATTTATCGGGATAAAGCGCAATCGGCAGATTTTCCCAATGAACCAAATCTTTGGAAATGGCGTGTCCCCAGTGCATTGGTCCCCAGACAGTCCCGTTTGGAAAGTATTGATAAAACAAATGATACTCGCCTTTATAATAAACCATTCCATTCGGATCGTTCATCCAATTCGTGGGCGGCGAAAAATGAAACTGCGGACGATGCGGCTCATCGTATTGAGCAAAAACGGTTAGAGCTAAAAAAAGGATAACGAATAAACTTTTCATAAAAATAAATTTGCCCGCGAAACACGCAAAACACACGAAAGAAAACAAATATTTTTTTCGCGTCTTTTCGCGTCTTTCGCTGGCAACACTTTTTTACACTTCCAAAATTACGGCTTGATATGGTTCCAAAGTGCCATTAAAATCAGCGTAATTTCCGAATAAGACTTTTGCTTTGCTTAAATCAAACGGCACATTGACCGTTGCTTGCGTTTCTTTGAAATTAACCAGAATCAATAATTTACGTCCATTCAATTCTCTCAAATAAGCAAAAACCGATTCATTTTCCAAATCGTAATATTCGGATTTGCCGTAAATCAATTCAAGATTTTCTTTACGGAAGTTGATGAGATTGCGGAAATAATTCAACGGCGAATTTTCGTCTTTGTCTTGAACTTCGGCGTTGGTTTCTTTGTAGTTCGGATTGATTTTTAACCAAGGTTTTCCTGCTGTAAAACCTGCATTTTCCGAATCATTCCATTGAAACGGAGTGCGCCCATTATCGCGTCCAATCAGTTTTTGCGACTCAATAAACTCATCAATATCGCCACCTTCGGACGAAATCAGCTTATGCAGATTGATGGTCATAATATCGCGGTAATCTTCGATGTTGTCGAATCGAATGTTGGTCATTCCAAGTTCATCACCGAAATAGTAATAAACCGTTCCACGCATCGTTAAGAGAAACGTGGTCAGCATTTTAGAAGAAAGTTCGCGGAATTCGGGCGAATCATTTCCCCAACGAGAAACCATTCGCGGAAAATCGTGGTTGCCGAGATAAACTGTTCCCCAACCTTTTTTATCGAAAACCTTGTCCCATTTAACGAAAATTTCCTTGAACTCTTTGAAACTCCAGCCGTTTTCGTCCATCAGCTTCTTGGCTAAATCTTTATGACCAAGATTGCTGATTTCAAAATGATACGACATATTGAGTTCGTGACGGTCTTCGTCAACAAAATCGAGGACGTTTTCCGTGTTCGTTCCGGGACCTTCGGCAACGGTCATAATGTCGTATTTGCTCAAAACTTCGCGGTTAAATTCCTGCAAATATTCGTGCAGCTTGGGACCTTCAGCGTAATACTGAACAAAATTTCCGTTATACTTTTCGGGTAAATTCTTGAACGGTAAATCTTTGGAAATAAAGGTGATGACATCCATTCTGAAACCGTCAACACCTTTCTCGAACCAGAATCTTACTGCATCGTAAATTTCCTGGCGGAGCTTTGGATTTTCCCAGTTCAAATCGGGTTGTTTGACGGAAAAGCAATGCAAATAATATGAATTTGTCGTTTCGTCATATTTCCAGGCGTTGGCTTCTTCGTCAAAAAAACTCCAGCGTTTGGGCGGAGTCCCCTTTTCAGCCTCCCACCAATGATAGTAATTTCGATAGGGATTATCGCGGCTTTTTCTTGATTCCTGAAACCAAAAATGTTCATCGGAAGAATGATTGGCGACTAAATCAAGCACAAGTTTGATGCCGCGTTCGTGAAAGCCTTTGAGCATTTCGTCAAAATCTTCCATCGTTCCGAAATCGTCCATAATTCCGCAGTAATCGCTGACATCGTAACCGTTATCGTCATTCGGAGATTTGAAGATCGGATTAAGCCAGACTACATCAACTCCTAAAGATTTGATGTAGTCCAGCTTTTCGATAATTCCGCGAAGATCGCCGATTCCATCGCCGTTTGAATCCTTAAAAGAACGCGGATAAATTTGATAAACAACCGCTTCTTTCCACCATTTTCTTTGTAATTCACTCATTATTTTATAAAGAAATTTTGCCCGCGAAAGACGCAAAAAAATAAAGATTTATTTTCGTGTGTTTTGCGTGTTTAGCGAGCAAATAGTTTTATGCTTCACTCATTGTAATTCCGCGGGTTTCTGCCTCTAAAACATCACTTTCGTCAACAAATTTCGGCTCGACATCTTTAGTGATAAATAAACAAGCGATTGCTGCTAAGACGAAACAAATGCCGCACAAAACCAAAGCGTTTCGCGGATCGCCTTTGAGCAAAGTGTCATAGTAAAGACCGGCAGTCAGATTATTGAAAATTTGCGGAATGCAAATAAATGCGTTGAGCAATCCCATATAAACCCCGATTCGTTTTGGCGAAACAATCGAAGTTGTCATAATAAAAGGAATTGTAATAATCGCCGACCAAGCGACACCGACCCCAACCATACATGCTAAAACAGCCGTAATATTAGTTAAAAAGAGCATCGAAATAAATCCGATTCCACCGCAGACCAAAAGAATTGCGTAGGTCATTCGCGTGCCAATGGCTTTGACAATTGACGGAATCAAAAACGCCATTACTACAGTCGTCACATTCATCACAATAAAAGCAATTCCGCCGTATGAAGAGCCTTCGGCAAAATTTGGCGAATCGGGTGTTGGCGCATTAAACGAATGTCGTGCAATTGAAAGCGAGAGATATTGCCACATAAACGGCAGACCATACCAGGTAAATAATTTCACCCACCAAATTCTTCGCAAGCCGACGGGCATATCAATAATAGCTTCCCAAATATCTTTAAAAGCGTGACCGATTTTGCCGAAAAAACCGCCTTTTGCAGCTTGTTCCGCCCGAAATTCTTCGAGATTGTCGGGCGGATATTCATCAGTCGTAAAATTTGTCCAAGCCATCGTGACGAGCATCGCAACCACACCGATAACAAATGAATATTTGACGATATTCGGAATATGTTTGCCGCCTTGCGTATCAGCAGAAATGCCTAACGACAACAAAAGCAAAGGCATAAATCCGGCAGCAATCTGACCACCCGCGATCATAAAAGTCTGAACCGAAAAACCGATTGTCCGCTGTTTATCGTTAAGCTTATCGCCGACCATTGCGCGATAAGGCTCCATTGCAGTATTCATCGAAGCGTCCAAAATCCAGAACAAACCAACTGCCATCCACAGCACCGACGAATACGGCATTAATAATACCGCTACGCTTCCGACCAACGCTCCAATCAGGAAAAACGGTTTACGCCTTCCAAATCTTGTCCACGTTCCGTCACTAATTGCTCCGATAATCGGCTGAATCAGCAAACCCGTGATCGGTCCTGCAAGCCATAAAACAGGCAATTTCGATTCGTCTGCATCCAAGTAGCGAAAAATCGGACTTAAATTCGCCTGTTGTAATCCGAATCCGTATTGAATGCCCAAGAATCCGAAACTCATATTCCAAATCTGCCAAAACGACAGCATTGGTTTTTTACTTGTGTTCATAGTTTTTGAATACTCCTAGTTTGATAATTCCAAAATTACTGCCTGGTATGGTTTAAGTTTTCCATCCGTTGAAAAATCTTTGTAATTGCCCAAAAGAACTTTGGCTTTGCTCAAATCAAATCCTGTGTTGACGGTTGATTCGGTTGCTTTGAAGTTCAATAAAATCAATAGTTTCTTGCCGTTCAGCTCACGCGTGTAGGCGTAAACATTCTCGTTATCTTTATCAATCAAATTATATTTTCCGTAAATTAAAATTGGTTCGGCTTT
>DAORIL010000081.1:0-14981 GCA_035438525.1 Pyrinomonadaceae bacterium | reverse complement strand
ATCCTTAATTCATTTTCAATTTTCTTGCGATCGGTAATATCAAAATGAGAGATTACTGCGCCGCCATTTTCACTAACCAGAGGATTTATTTGCAAGATAAACCAACGTTCTTCATCCGGTGAATGACACGGATATTCAATTCGATAGGTTTGCCGTTTACCCTCTAAAATTTTGGATAGATTATTGAAAACATTAGCAGCAATTTTGTCTTTTTTTCCGGCTTGACGACAAACTTCCAAATAATTTTCCCCGACACCCGTGTTACGATCAATCGAGTTTCCCTCATTCATATTAGAGAATTTTTCCCACTGTTCATTAACGACTAAGATTTTGCCTGTCCGGTCAACCACGGCAATATGAGCCGAAAGTGAATCTAAAGTTGCTCTGACGAAATCTGAGTTTTTTTCTAATTCCTGATTGACCGCAGAGAGTTGAAGAGTTCTTTCTTCAACTCGCGTCTCTAAATTTTTATTTGTTTCTTTTAATTCCTTTTCCGCTTTGGTGCGTTTAACCGTTTCGAGGAAAATAGCCAGATTAGCCAATCCGATCGAAAAGACTCCGCCAATACTGCCAAATAAAAGGATCCAATAAGTAAATCTGAGGTTCGCGGCTAAAGACTCTTCACGGATTTTAAGAGTGTTAGTTTCTTCATCTTCAATTCCTTTGATAATTTGGCGGATATTGTCCATTGATTTTTTTTCAAAAAGACTATTGACAATCTCTGCGGTTCTTTCAACATCGGCATTTTCTCTGACATCATTGAGGGTTTTGATAAAATTAAGTTTTTGGTCTATTTCGAGTTCTAATTTTTTGAGATTTTTAGTTTGCTCGGGATTGTCTTTTAATAATAATTGCAACTCTTTTAATTGAGCTTTGATCTTATCTTTTGAAGCATCAAAAGGTTCTAAAAAAATATTATTGCCGGTTAGTGCATAACCGCGTCCGCCGGTTTCCGAATTTAAGACCAAAATCATAGTTTCGCTCAGGTGCTGTAAAATTTGCTGAGTTTCCTTTTCTTCTTTCAATGCTTCTGAAAGATTTCTCACACTATGATAGGAAAAATAGCCAATCAGCGAAAGAGTTATAAAAGCTAACAAAAACGCTAACTGAATGCGTCTTTCAATTGTAAATCTTTTCATAAAATGGATACTCTGATTTCGAAAATTCGTTTATTTTGATACGACATTTGATTTGATTGACAAAATATAATTACAGGCAATTTTCGTTCCCTTAAACTATAGCCTTAGTTTGGCAGATTTTGCCCATAATCTGTATAAATATTCGGGACAAACAAAAAACTGTATGGTTTTCGCGCAAAAAAGTTGTTTGATTTCATTACAAGCTATCCGTTATAAATTCATTTCAAAATTAAATTAATTACTCTTCAAAAAACCTTTATTTCCCTCTTAAACACTCAAATTACTAAGGTTAGACTTTATTTTAAATTTTATAAAAAACTATGGCACGGCACTCGCAGTAGAGTATTTCGTAATTTTGAAAAACAAGTTTTTAGTTCAAGGAGGTAAAAAATTATGTTGTGGACAATATTTGTAGTTTTATTAGTTTTATGGGTTTTAGGGTTAGTTAGCGGTTCAACAATGGGCGGATTTATTCATCTTTTATTAGTTTTGGCGATTGCCGTTGTTGCAATTCGGGTTATCCAGGGCAGAAGACCTGTTTTATAAATTTTTAAGAAATAATTTTAAGGAGTAAAAAAATGGAAACGAGAAAAAGTTCAAATACAAGCAGAAATCTTTCATATTTATTAATTGGCGGTGGGATCGGAGCAACTTTAGCTTTGCTGTTCGCCCCCAAATCCGGTAGTGAACTAAGAGAAGATATTTCTAATACTGCCACTAACGGAGTCGAAAAAACACGTGAAACAGTTGGTAAACTTCGTGAGAATGCTAATGCTTATTATGAAACGGCAAAAGACAAAGCAGCGAACCTTTACAACGCAGTGTCAACCAAAGCTGAAGAAGTTGCGGAAGATGTCAAATCACTGCCGGAAGCTACCAAATCAGTAATTTCTGACAAAGTTGAACAAATTGATTCAGCGGTTAAAGCAGGGCAAAAAGAATATCAAAAACAAACGAAGACCAATGGCGTTTAGGCTTAAATTCTTTTAACAATGAGGACTGCGTTATTTTGAGAAATTTAGCGCAGTCAATTATTTATATGAAAATATTAGTCACCGGAGCAACAGGTTATATTGGCGGTAGATTGGTGCCTAAACTTCTCGACCGAGGCTATCAAGTAAGGGTCTTTGTGCGGGATTTTGATGTTGTCAAAAGAAAAAAATGGCAATCCAAGGTTGAAATTGCGATTGGTGATTTAGATCAACCGGAAACAGTAGAAAAAGCATTGATCGGAATTGATGTGGCATTTTATTTAGTTCATTCGATGTATGACGGAAGTGATTTTGCTGATAAAGAATCCGAAATTGCCATTACCTTTGCCAAAGCTACTCAAAACGTCAAAAAAGTAATTTATCTAGGCGGGTTGTTACCTGACGAAGCAAGTTCCAAACATTTAGAAAGTCGTGCCAATGTCGGTCAGATCTTACGTGAAAATTGTCCGACTACCGAATTTAGGGCAGGTCCTATAATCGGTTCAGGTTCGGCTTCATTCGAAATGATTCGATATTTATGCGAACGGTTACCAATCCTTCCCGTTCCCGAATATCTAACCAATAAAGTGCAGCCAATTGGAATTAATGATGTTTTGAGTTATTTGATTGCTGCCATTGATAAAGAACCTCTTGGGGTGATTGACATCGGTTCTGATCCTTTGCCGTTTAAAGAAATGTTGGCTATTTACTCAAAGGTTCGCGGTTTGACCCGCCAAATTATTACGGTTCCTTTGATCCCTGTTTGGTTGGCAGGATGGGGAATTAGTTTGCTAACGCCGTTACCTAGTTCATTGGCAATGCCTTTAGTTCAAGGAATTATTCATCCGATTTTGGGCAAAGCTTTAGCAGCCCGACAAAATTTTCCTGAGATTCAGCCGGTCAGTTATAAAGAGGCGGTGCAAAAAGCTCTGGAAGAAATTAATAACAAAACAGTTGCTACCCGCTGGCTGAGCCCAAGAATTAAAGATGAGGACGCTCAAACCTATGACATTGTGAATAAAAGCGGTGTTGTCCAGGAGGTGCGAACCCTTTTGACCGATGTTTCACCAAACTCATTATTTCAAAGTTTTATCAGAATCGGCGGAGAAAACGGCTGGCTTAGTTGGAATTGGGCTTGGAAAATTCGTGGATGGATCGATTCATTGGCGGGCGGTCCGGGGTTAAAGCGCGGCAGACGCAGTCCCGAAGAGCTAGAAGAAGGCGAATCATTAGATTTTTGGCGGGTTGAAAAAATTGATGAGCCTCAGTTGCTCAGATTAAAAGCAGAAATGAAAATGCCCGGCAAAGCCTGGCTGCAGTGGGAAACAAAGGTCGAAGGTAATCAAACCCGCTTGATTCAAACTGCAGTTTTTATCCCCCGAGGATTATGGGGGCAAATTTATTGGTATTCGCTTTATCCGGCGCATTTATTTTTGTTTAGTAATATGGCGCATAAAATTGTCGCCTTAGCCGAAGTTTTTGAAGGAAAAAACGTTGACCAAAATGTTAAAAACCGGGGGGTAGCCGAAGTCGTTTGAAAAAGATTTACTTCACCAGACAGAACCATTGCTTTCCTTTTTGTTTTGGTTCTTTTTCTCCCACCTCACCACTTTTTATGCTCTCAGGACTTCGAGAATATCATTAACTAAAACATCAGGTTCAAACGGTTTACTGTGATGCTTTTGAAATCCCGATTCCATAATCCTTTTTTTATCATTACTTGAGACAAAAGCAGTGAGGGCAATGGCAGGAATTAAACCACCTTTCTCATCCGACAGATCTCTTACCTTTCCGATAAATACAAAACCATCCTCTTCAGGCATACTAATATCGGAAATTATGAGGTTTGGAAGTGATTCCGTTGAGTTCAAATAACTAACTCCTTCTTTTGACGAACTGACCGAATGCACTTTAGCACCCATTTGATTCAAAAAAAACTCTAAAACTTCGCGTGAATCATCATTATCTTCAACCACTAAAATCTCAGTATTTTTTAAAGGGTTATCCGATTTTTCCAAAGGAATCACAAAATTTTCAAATGAGGTTGGTTTGACCGGACTATCGCTCTGCTTACTTTTTTGAATCGGTAAGCTAATAAAAAAGGTGCAGCCGATGCCATTGTCATTGTTTTTAACTGACACTTGCCCATTGTGTTTAATGATGATCGCTTTAACAATCGACAGCCCTAGCCCTAGCCCGGTTTTATTTTGAGCATTTTTAGATTGAAAATATTGCTTAAAAATATATGGCAGCTCTTCCGGCGGAATTCCTGCTCCGCTGTCTTTGATACAAAAAATCACGTTGCCGTTTTCTTCTTTGGATTCAATAAAAACTTCTCCCCCGGAAGGGGTAAATTTAATTGAATTTGTGATCAGATTACTGATTGCCTGCTGTAATCGCAAACTATCGCCCATTACTCTGACATCGGCTAAATCGCCTAAGATAAAAGTAATCTTTTTTTCTTCCGCGAGAGGCTTTTCTGACTGATAAACCTGATTTATTAATGATTTAAATGATAATGAAACAAAGGTAAACTGTAATTTGCCGGAAATGATTTTGGATGAATCAACCAGATCGCTGATCAATTTAGCTTGGAGTTTTGCGCTGTTTTCAATTGTTTCCAGTGCATTTCGCTGTGTTTGTTCGTCAATTTTTTTGGAAAGTAAAATCTTTGACCAACCGAGGATTGAATTCAAAGGAGAACGAAGTTCGTGTGAAATAAGTGCTAAGAAATGGTCTTTTTCCCGATTAACCTCTTCAAGTTGATCCCGCGCGATTTTTTCAGCTTCTAATAATCCCTGAATTCTCTGGTCATAAATTTTCCGATGCGTTATGTTGCGAACACTTCCCATCATTTGCAAAGAATTCTCGTCCTCTCTGAGTGTTTTACCTCGCGCCGAAACCCAACTGAGAGTGCCTTTTTTAGGAATTATTCGATATTCAAGATCGTAATCGGTTAAATAGGTATGAGATTCGTCCAAAGCCGTTTGGACTTTTAAAAGGTCATCAGGGTGAACAACTTGAATAAATCTCTCAAAGGTCATGATGTCATTCGGCTGTAACCCGTAAATTTCATTACAGGTCGGAGTTGTAAATAATTCTCCGGTAGTTAGATTCCAAAACCATAATCCAACCTCAGCACTCTCTGCCGAATACAAATAACGTTCGCTGGTTTTCTTAAAAAACTCAATTTCTTTAACGTATTCAGTCACATCAATGCTGGAAAATATTATTTTTTCGACTTCATTATTTTGGTCAAAAACAGGAGTAAATTTTCCCTTGATTGTTGAAATTTTAGCGGCATTATTGCGAAAAGTAGTTTCGATTTCTAAAGGTTTTCCTTCTGCTGCTACTTTAATTGAATTTGCAATTAGTTGTGAGATATTTTCTTTATGTTGCCAAAAAACGATTTCTGCAAAATTTTCTCCGATTAAAGTAACGGCATCGATTTCTGAATCCCAGAGTGCCTTTCCGCCTACATCACTAATTATGCCTTGTTGAGAAAAAGTCGCGTGAAAGTAAAATACATTTTTGAAATCATACATAAATTCATTTTAATCAAGCAGCTTATTCTCTGTAAAATAACGAACGGCAACGGCAACTACCACTCCAAATAAAAGCAAATGGATATATCCGTCAAACAGGCGATTAAACAAAACCCCTAAAGTCCATAAGCTCAACAATGCTAAAACTAATAACTTCAACATTTCACTTTAAACCGTTAAGAAGAGCTTGAGAATTAATAAACTCAAACCTTTTCTTTTCTCTTAAATCCTCAACCCAACCCAAAACATTTTGGATCACTTTTTCTTCTACTTTCTTTTTTTGTGGTGGAACATTTTCCTGAAAGAAAGAGATATTTTTATTTTCCATGTTTTCTGTTTTTTTAATAATTTTGACTTTCATTTTTTCCCCCAAAAAGAAGATGTTTATCTGCCTGTAATTACTTCAATAACTGTGCCAAAACCATAATCACACTCATATCAACATTTTACAGCTACAGCCAGATAATTTGCCGATTGAATTTTCGATTTGTGTATTGATTTGATACAATTAATCTATATGAAAAAACGAGCATTAATAATTGATGATGACCTTTCAACTCTGGAGTTAATGAAGTTCCAGCTGGAAGCCGAAGATTTTTTTGTTATCACCGCTGAGAATGGCTCAAATGCCCTGGATTTTATTAAAGAATTAGATTTTGACATTATTTTAACTGATCTCAACTTACCTGATATTAACGGAATCGAAATGGTCAGAAAAACCAAGGAAATTTCGCCAAGCACTGAGATCATCATGATTACAGGTTATGGTTCAACTGAAAAAGCAGTTGAAGCTACCAAAGCAGGTGCCTTTCACTATGTCGAAAAACCAGTTGATTTTGATGAATTGATTTTATTGATCCATCGGGCGATTGAGCGAAAAAGTCAGGCTTTGGAAATTGAAAATCTGCGTGGAAAATTATCCAGCCGGAATTCTTATGTTGGAATTATCGGCGGCAGTAAATCAATGCAGAATGTTTATGAGATGATTGAAAGCGTTGCCGAATCCGATGCCAATATTTTGATTCTGGGCGAATCTGGAACAGGTAAAGAACTGATTGCTAACGCCATCCATTTCAAGAGTTCGCGGGCTAAAAAAGATTTTGTCAAAGTAAATTGCGCCGCCCTTCCCAAAGATCTGATCGAATCAGAACTTTTCGGTCATATCAAAGGCTCCTTTACCGGTGCAGCAAAGGATAAATTAGGTTTTATCGGAAAAGCTAATAACGGTAGTTTAATGCTGGACGAGATCGGGGAAATGCCTGTCGAATTACAGCCTAAATTGCTTCGTGTGCTGCAAGAGAGAGTTTATTACGCTGTCGGCAGTGACAGACCCCAAGAAGTTGATTTTAGACTAATTTCCGCGACTAATCGTAACCCATTGGATGCCATTCAAGAAGGCGTTTTGCGCGAAGACCTTTATTTTCGGATAAATACGATCGAAATTCATATTCCGCCGCTTCGGGAAAGAATGGATGATGTGCCGATGCTGGCTGAACATTTTTTAAAGCAGTATGCCGAAAAATACCGCCGCGAAATCAAAGGATTTAGTCAACAAGCCTATGATCAAATGCTCAATTACGGTTGGCGGGGAAATATTCGTGAATTGCAGCATTCAATCGAAAGAGCGGTTCTGTTAGCCAAAGGAAAAAAGATTGAGGCTTTAAGTATTCAAGGGCAAACTCCTGCAGTCACCGTAGCCGTAACTTCCCCGCCAATTCCAGAAGCAACTCCAGTAGTGCAACCTCAAAATTTAGTTGAAAAAACATCTTTTCAATCGAATACTCCGGTTTTAGTAAATCAATCAGACAGTTTGGCAAAGCTAGAAGAAAAACAATTCTTTGAAGAAATCGGCAAAATAATCGTTGAAAAGATCCGAGACGATAATCCTGAAAATGAAGACATTTTTAACAAAATTGAATATGGAGTCGTTTTAGCTGCCTTGCACAAGGCAAAACAAAATAAACAAGCTGCTGCTAATCTTTTAGGAGTTTATCGCCCGCGCTTATATGGGATGATCAAACGGCATAATCTAGAAAATGAATAGTCCTATATTTTAGAAAATAAAAAAGAGTCAGATCGCCTGACTCTTTTGAGATTTGATTAAATGAAAATACTACTGGAACTTAAGACAATATTCTATTTCCGGTCAAAAGACGATAGATAGCAATAATCACGATTGCCCCAACTACCGATGAAAAAAAGCTCGGAATCGAATTTCCGATGTTGTTAAAGTTGCTAACCATCGGATAGCCCACCAGGGTTCCGAGATAACCTCCGATCACCGCGCCTGCAATACCTAAAATAATGGTTAAAATAACGCCACCCCTATCAACTCCAGGCATAATTAACTTTGCTACATAGCCGGCTAAAAAACCTAAAAACAACCAAATTAATAATGAAATCATATTTCCCCCACCTTTTCAAAATTATAAATTTTAAGGATTAAAATCCTTTCCAATTTTAGTTATCAATTAACGTGCCAAAGAAGATGAAATTGATAAACAGTAGTCAAGAGAGCACTTACAGCATTACTCTAAATTAGCCTAAAATAAGTAATCAGTTTGAACTGTATGATTTTAATCCAGATGATTAATTGATTTGGCAACATCGTTCTAATACGAAAAATAACACTGAGGAAAAACAAAAAAGATAGGAAGCCAATAAGTTTTGGACATCCCATCTTTTTTGTTGCTGGTAAATTTAAGTTTTTAATTATGCTTTTAACGATTGCCGGTGTTGACTGAACTTGCTTCAGTCAGACGCAAATTAAAAGTTGTTCCTTTTTCCAAATGTAAATTACCGCCTTGTAATGAAAGTGTTGAACTTCCCTGGGCTGAAACGTCGGAAGATTGCGAAATTTGAATTCCCTTGAGCGTTCCGCCAAGCGTGTTAGTAGTGTTTCCAACCGTTTGTCCGACAGTATTCGTCACACCGCCAACAGTGTTAGTGGTTGTATTGACTACACTTCCAACAGTATTAGTGACACCGCCTAGTAATCCCCCGCTATTACTACCCGTAGTTCGGGTTGTAGTGTTCGTGGAAGAGCTTCCCATAATATCTGCCGAATTATCATTTAGGCTGGCGCTTGATTGCGCTTGCGTTAATGAAACGATTGTGGCAGAAATAGGCATCATCATTTTTCCATTTTGGAGCGAATCAAAGACAACACCAATTTTGGACATTGCTTGTCCTTTAGTTTTTTGTTGAACTTCCGTTACTCTTCCGACAATATTGGAACCTTTATTAACAACAGTTTTTCCATTCTGTTTAATTGCCTGAGTAGTTTTTAGAACAACCTGATCGCCAACTTTCGCTTTTTTGACATCAATTGAATTTTGCAGCTGACCTGAAATCTGAGTGCCTGATTCTAAACCTGCTCTATTTTTACTAATAGCAGTTTTATTGATAGCAGCGGCACTTCCGCTCGAATTTACACTTTGTCCAATAATTACTCCGGTTAACAACGATACAATGCTAAATCCTAACAAAAACTTTTTCATATTCTTCTCCTTTTGAAATTAATTTTTACAGGGAGAGTAAAATCATATTGTCTTCAATCTATAAGCCCTCACAAATTTTATTTTGGACTCAAATATCAATTTTATTAGTATTTTATTTGCATTTGAATTTTGACTAATTAATTCTAAAAAATAAAAGCGAGCTGATAATATTCCCCAATTGATATATCAGCTCACAATTGAAAATTGACTTTTATAAACAACATTACGGTCAATTTTCACAGCGCAAATGAATAATTTGCGAAATGTAAATCATTAAACGAGTTTAATGATTGTAGAAGGAGCCTTAATATTGATGTCAATTTTTTCTTTTTTCGTTCCGCCCAGAAATCCGCTGTAATACAGACCTCCCATGATCATGGCGACGACAACAACAAACGCTAAAGCCCAAATAAAATTTGATGCAAATCCTTCTCTCTCTTCCATATATTCATGACCTTCCCTTTGTTCGATATTAAACACTATTGTGTTTCTTACGCTTTTCTCATTACAAATGACGTGCCACAACCGTAAAAGCCGTGTTATCAGCATTTACGGACCAAGGAATCCAGACCTTATTTAAATTTGACGTTTTTTGTATGATTTTAATTCTATTTTAATTCTAAATGTAATAATTCAATGCAATCGAAAACTGACAGCATAAACTAAAGTATTAATAATTATTAACTTAACGCTAAAAGTTTGGTATTATTTGGGAACAAAAATTGCAGAGTTCCGACTTAATCACGCTCTTGTGCAGCTGGCGAAAATGCTTATGAAATGGAAAAACAATTTTTTGGGTGATCTTAGCAACAGTTCAATTTTGCGAATCCCTTATTTTGTTTTGACGATTTCTATCATTGTGACCATTGCCATCACCTATTTTTATTATTCCAGTGCAAAAACGAATGATTCCGGGCGATTTGAAAGTCAAACTGTTCGGGTAAAAAGCGAAATTGAAAGCCGGTTAGACACTTATAGTGCTTTACTTCGAGCCGGACGAAGTTATTTTTACGCTACAGATACCATCAACAAAGAAGATTTCAGACAATTCGTAGCTAATCTCAATTTACGGCAAAACTATCCGGGAGTTTTAGCTATCGGTTTTTCTAAAGTTTTTATTCCTGCCGAAAAAGAATCCTTTATCAAGAAAATGAGAAACGAAGGGCTTACCGATTTTGTAGTAAAACCCGATACTCCGCGAGATGAATATCAAGCTATCATTTATATCGAACCTTTTGATGATGTTAATAAACAAGTAATCGGATTTGATATGTCGAGTGAAGCAATCAGAGAATCTGCTCTCAAAAATGCCAGAGACACCGGAAATCAGTCAATAACAGGTAAAGTTATTTTAGCCCAACAAGAGGATGAGGAAAAAAAACAAACTGGTTTCTTGATTTATTTTCCGATTTATAAAAGTAAATCTACTCCTGAAACAGTGGAAGAAAGGCGAAAGAAAATAGATGGTTTTATTTACAGTCCATTTCGTTCCGAGGAGTTTGTCGCTGATGTGATTAAAAATGGCGAGATCGACGAATTATCCTTTAAGATTTACGATACAGAAAATAATGAACGAAGTTTGCTAGTTGTCGGTAACCCAAATGAAGAGCTGGCTGATCCATTATTTAGAGGACAAAATGAAATAAATATTGGTGGCAGAACCTGGATAGTAACTTATTCTCCGACTGCCAAATTTTATAAACACTCATTGATTTGGTGGACCCCGATTATATTCTTTCTCGGCTTGGCAATTAGTGTGGTTTTATTCTATTTGAGTTTGTCACAATCCTGGACTAATCAGAGATTAATAAAAACTGCTAATGATCTGGCTCAGTTAGGCGAAAAAGAAAGAGAGGCGCGTGAAGATGCAGAAAGATCCGCTAAGGTTAAAGATGAGTTTTTGGCAACAATTTCACACGAATTACGAACTCCGCTCAATGCCATTGCCGGTTGGGTCAATATTATAAAATTAAATAACATCGAAAATGAAACCAAAGAAAAAGCCATCGGAATCATCAATAAAAATCTGCGACAACAAGTCAACCTGATCGAACAAATGATCATTTTTTCGGATATGGAGTCCTTTTTAAGTCAGGCAAATTGGCAAAAATTCTCCTTGACCGAATTGGTTACCGAAAATCTAAATGAAGCCGTTATCCAAATTTCCAAGAAAAAGCTGAAACTCATTAAGGACATTTCCTCAGATAAATTAATGATTAATGGCGATAAAGACAAAATCAAAAAAGCAATTTCGATCCTGGTAGATAATTCCATTAAATTTACGCCTCAAGGCGGTGAAATTTTAATTGAATTAAATTCCCAACAGAATAAAGTCCTGCTAAAAGTTGTCGATAGCGGAGAAGGCATTTTGCCTGAATTGATGCCTAATATTTTTGAAGGATTTCGTCAATCGGATAGTTCAAGCATCCGCAAACACGGCGGCTTAGGATTAAGTTTAGCCATTGCTAAAAAAATTATCGAATCACATCGCGGCAAATTAACTGTTAAAAGCGATGGTGCCGATACAGGCACAACTATTATGCTTGTCCTTCCATTAGCGCGCTAATTTCACATCTAATTTATTGTATCGTTTCATTACATATATTCTCTTTTCATAAATCTCCAGCGCCCAAATCCAGCCGCCTAAACATTACTAAAACAACAAGTTATTCTTCTTGGCACAATTATTGACTTATCTAGCCATAACAACTGTTTGAAATTTAAACAGCAAATTTACATAAAACAAGCAGGGAGAAAAATTATGAAATTATTAACGAATTTATCGAAATTTTCATTCAGCACCGCAAAAATTTTATTTATGGGGTTAGCTTTAACGGTTTTTGCCACCGGAATTATGGCTCAAAAAGCATATCGGGCAACTGACCGGCAGGTTTCTACACTTTTAACCCGAATTGGGACAAAAACGAATACTTTTCATAAACAAATGCAAACTGCGCTTGATCGTTCGGTTTATAACAATACTAATACCGAAGATCAGGTGATTGGATACATTAGTGACTTTGAAAACTCGACCAATAGCTTAAGAACCAATTTTAATTATAGAAACTCGGTTGATCTGAATGTGCAGGAAGTTTTGCAAAAAGCCGCATTTATCAACAATTTTATGCGGACAACCCGGCTTAATTCAGCTACCCAAAATCAATGGACAAATTTGCGAAATGATTTAAATACCCTTTCGCGATATTACAATGTTGCTTGGAATTGGAATTATGTGCAGCCGGCTAATCCTTTAGCTTACACAGCATCATACGCAAATGTTCAAAGCACAATCAATAATCTTGAAAAAAATACCAACAATTACAAGAGTGAATTAAAATCGGCTTTGAATCGGAGTATGTTAAATAACACTCAAAGCGAAGATATGGTTAATCGCTATGTCAGCGACTTTGAAAAAGCTACCAACAATTTAAAGAAAAGTTTTCAAGCCGGATCTTCGACTGATGCTGAGGTTGAAAGTATTTTGAACAATGGTTATGTCATTGACGGATTTATGCGTGATTACCGACTTAATAATCGTGCCGAAAATCAATGGAATGCAGTTCGCAGTGATTTGAACAATTTAGCCGCTTATTACGCCGTGGCGATGAATTGGAATCAGCCGATGCCATGGAATAATCAGTATGATACCAATTTAGATGGAACATATCGTTTGAATGCTTCAATGAGTGATAATGTTAATAGCATTATTCAGGGAGTGACAAATTCATATTATTCAGGCACTCAAAGTGAGCGTGTTGCCAAAAATCTACAGAGACGTTTAGCATCACCCGAATATTTAGCCATTGATAAAAATGGCAATAGTGTCACAATTGCTTCTAAAGGAACGGCACAAGCCACATTTCAGGCAGATGGTGTCGCCCGCACCGAAAAAGTTGGGAATCGTCAAGTAAAAGTTACAGGTAAAACCAATAATGACAGTATTACGCTTAATTATGAAGCCGACCGAATGAATGATTATTATGTCAGTTTTATTCCAATGGCTAATGGCAAATTAAAAGTTGTCCGACGCATATTTTTAGAAAATCGTAACGAGACGGTTGCCGTCGCCAGTGTTTACGACAAAATTAATACTGTAGCAGATTTTACCTGGATCGCCCGACAAGGCAATAATAACTCGACCGCTCAAAATTCAAACTTTTATATTCCGAATGGAACTCAAATTGCGGGAATCTTAAACGATAATCTTTCCACCAAAACCGTAAAGGACGGAGATAGATTTTCTATCAGAGTTACATCGCCTTCTAATTATGCAGGTTCTACAATTTACGGATATGTTTCGGGTGTTGAGCGTTCGGGACGGGTTTCAGGAAGAGCAAATATAACCTTTAACTTTGATCAAATTCGTCTTGCAAATGGTGCAAGCTATGAATTTAGAGGCATTGTTGAACAAGTTACGGATACCCGCGGCAATCGGGTCAATGTTAATAACGAAGGTGTTGTCAGAGATGACAGCCAAACCAGCAAAACAATTATCCGTAGTGGAATCGGAGCCGGAATCGGTGCTATTTTAGGTGCGATCATCGGCGGTGGCGATGGTGCTGCAATCGGTGCCGCAATTGGTGGTGGAACTGGAGCAGGATCGGTTATCGCACAAGGGCGTGACGACCTAAATTTGGAACAAGGCAGTCAAGTTATTATTTCTGCAACCGCTCCTGTCATAGCCAAAAGATAATTTTTTAGATAACAAGGCGGAATAAAAGGGAAAAAGAGTGGGCTTCTAGCTTGCTCTTTTTTTGATTTGCTCTGTATCAAATCACTACAAATAAATTTTAAAATATCTGTCAGCCAAAGGCATAGCTCATAAACCATCATAATACAACATTTATATGAAATTTATTTTATGGCATATCGTTTGCAGACAGTAAAAAACAAGAAATACCAAGTAATATTTAATGATTAAAGAAGGAGTAAAATTATATGGCACAAGCCACCAAAAAAGTTAAAGCAACTGAAAAAATTGAAAAGCAAATTTCAAAAACTAACAGTTCGCAGAATCCGATAGTCCAATCTCTGCAAATACAACTAGCTAATTCATATCTGCTCAACCTGAATTATAAACATTATCACTGGCAAACATTCGGACCGCTTTTCCGCGATTTACATCACTTGTTCGATGAGTTAGCTGCTGAGGTTTATGAAACAACTGATGTTCTTGCCGAAAGAACCAGAATGATCGGTCAAAATCCTTTATCGCATTTTGAGGATTTTCTTAAAGAGGCAACCGTTAAACCAGCCGCTAAAGGCACGGATATGCGCCAAATGTTAACCGAAGCCAGAGAAAACCTCTTAATCGTGATTAAAGAAATGCGGGATGCCGTCAAAACTGCGGATGAAGAAAATGATCCGGGAACGGCTGATGTTTTTACCCGTTTTGTTCAAATTCACGAAAAACATGAGTGGTTTTTACGCGATATGCTGGAAAAAAGAGACGGCTTAACCAGCTAAGTTTTCATACCAAATACCTGGAAACGGATTTTCTGAGCAATACTTTCATAAATATTTATACAGTTTTATACAAAGTTGCTCATTTGATCCGTTTCTGGTTTTTAAATGAAAGCACCTCGTTAAAAATAAAAAGCTGTATGAAAATTGCCTAAGTTCCCTAGGAACAACATATTTATAGCTTTAAATTTGGATAATTTGTTTGAGTTCCGTAGGAACGACATCGAAACATCCCGTTCCTACGGAACCCAAACAAAATTCACAAGAACTAAGCTATAAACATTTCGCTCCGTTGGAGCTAAGTTTAACTTCACACAGGTTCTATGAATTTATCCAACTAGTTATTCCTACTCAAAAATAAAG
>DAORIL010000080.1:0-14993 GCA_035438525.1 Pyrinomonadaceae bacterium | reverse complement strand
ATCGGCATTAACTTCAGCAAATCCAACGACAATTTTGACTGCAACAAGTCCGAAAACGTTGGAAAATCCGCTTTTTGTCGAGTTTAGAAAAATTGCGATTGTTTCATTAAAAAATCCGAACAATTTTCAGACAGATCAATTTGAAAATTCAATTATCGAAGCCTTAAAAAATCGAGTGACAGTGGCTGAAGCAAAATTTATTTGGGAGACTGAAAATGGTTTACGAAAGTTGAAAATCCCAATGCTCGGTTGGGAAATCGGGTATCAATTAAAGGATAATAAAATATTTGTTGCTAATAGTTTCGAGTTTTTAAATGAATTTGTTTCAACTGAGAACAAAACTGAATCTAGTGCAGACAATTTTTCAGATTTAACGGTTATTCGATTGGCTAATCGTCAGGAAAATTTTGATGACGTGATGAAAAAAATATCTGTCAATGAAAACGATTTTTTCACGGGAAATATAAGTAGTTTTTTAGATGTGATCAAAGATGTCAGACAAATTGAAATCCGCCGAAAATCAGACAATAATTTTTTAGAGGAGGAAATATTAGTTAAGTGAAAAAGATTTTAGCATTCATATTTTTATTTGCAATTGTAGTTGGTGGGCAAACTAAACAACGCGAGGTTGCCGTAACTTTTGATGATTTGCCTGCTACTCACGGAGATTATAAATCCATTACGGACAGACTCTTAGCCAAATTAAAAGCTGAACAAATCCCTACTATTGGTTTTGTTAATGAAAGCAAATTGTGGGTTGATAACAAAATAGATAGTAAGCGCGTCAACTTGCTCAAACAGTGGCTCGATGAAGGACATGAACTTGGCAATCACACTTTTTCACATATTTATATTGACCAGGCTACTTTTGAGGAATACATAGCAGACCTAATTCGTGGCGAAACCATTACCAAAATGCTTTTAGCGGAAAAAGGACAGCAATTGAAATATTATCGTCATACCCAATTGCGAACCGGTCCAACGGAGGAATACAGACTAAAACTCAATGAATTTCTAGCAAAACGCAATTATACAGTTGCACCCGTCACGATTGACAATAACGATTATATTTTTGCAAGTGCTTATCTTCAGGCAAAAAGAAAAGGCGATAAAGCGTTGCAAGAAAGACTGGCTACAGCTTACATCGAATATATGGAAAAAGTGTTTGAGCATTTTGAAAAATTAAGCCAAGAATTTTTGGGTTACGAGGTCAAACAAACTCTTTTGCTCCATGCCAACGAAATCAATGCTGACCATTTTGATAAATTAGCGCAGATGATGAAACGGCGCGGCTATAAATTCATCACTTTGGAAGAAGCGTTAAAAGATGAATCATACCGTTTGCCCGAAGCGCAATCAAAACGCGGACTTTCGTGGCTTCATCGTTGGATGTTGGCCAAAGGTTTGCCGATGAAGGAAGAACCGAGTGAGCCGAGTTGGGTTGCGGAATTAGCCCGTTGAATATTAATCGGCAACGCTTCCTCCGCAGCTTGAACCTGAACCAGCCGTGCAACCGTAACAATGATTTTCCGTCGCGATTGAGCGGCTTTTTAATGTTTCAAAATCAAAATTAAAGATTGTGTGATTAGATTCAACAGGCATTTCGAGCATCTGGTTAAAATCACAATCATATAAATTTCCCAGCCAATCAACACTGATTAAATTTCGGCACATCAAACCATCAATCGTGGCAGGATTAAAAGAATTGACGAGTTTTTGCATATAACTTTCTTCATTTTTTGAACGACGTAACCAATCTAAATAACGCGCAATCGGCATATTGGTAATTGTGTATAAGTTGTTGAAAATAATATCGTAACGGGATTTTAGCTCACGTTTGAAATCAGCTTCAATGGCAGTTTGCTCAGGCGGCAAAAATGCACCGACAGGATTATAGACCAAATTTAAAACTAACTTTCCATCAATTCCATAACCTACCGCATTTAACTTTTTCAATGCTTCAATGGATTTATCAAAAACTCCCAGTCCACGTTGAGCATCGGTTTGTTGCTGCAGAAAATACGGCAGACTCGAAACAACTTGAACTTCATTTTCGGCAAAAAAATCGGGCAAATCGGTTTGGTTTGCTTCAAACATTACCGTCAAATTATGGCGAATTATGATGTGTGCTCCGATTTTTTTTGCTTCCAAAACAAAATAGCGAAAATCGGGAATTAGTTCGGGTGCGCCACCGGTAATGTCGAGCGTTGGGATTTTGAAGTCGCGTAAAACTTTTAAACAAGCCTCAATTGTTTCACGCTGCATTATTTCGGTGCGGTTAGGCGAAGCGTCAACGTGGCAATGTTTACAGGCTTGATTACAGAGTTTGCCGACATTAACCTGAAGCGTGTCAATTGCTGTAGAGACAAGGCTTAGGTTATTTGATTTAAGCCTTTCGGCAAATGAGATTGGCGAATTTGGCAAGGCGGATTTTCCTTTTCTAGTAATTTGAACTGCTGTTTGCATAAAAAATATTTGCCACGAACAAACACGAAAGAACACCAAAATATCATTTGGAAAATAAATTTTTCGTGCAATTTTGTGTTTGTTCGTGGCTAAAAAACTACATACTCACTTTATCATGTGCATTGTGCGATTGGATTCCGTGAATCAAGCTCGCACCGCCGCGAATTGCCGAAGCCAGGTGCATTGCTTCGGTCATTTGTTCCATATTTGAACCATTTTCCAAACACGAGTTGGTATAGGCATCAATGCAATACGGACATTGCACCGTCACCGCAACCGCTAATCCAATCAAGGCTTTTTCGCGTTTTGAAAGTGCGCCGTCTTCCTGACAGGCTTGATACCACGCCATAAATTTTTCAAATAATTCCGGCTTATGTTTGGCAATTTCACCGAATCGCGGCAAATCTTCTTCGTTGTAATAAGGCATAGGTTTATTTAAGATCTAAGATTTAAGATTCAAGATTTAAAAAGTTCTATATTATTTTTAATTCTTAATTCTAACAGCATCCTTCAGTTGAGCAAAATTCATTAGATACATCAGTTATATCATAATCCATCCCTTTGGTTTCGCGTGGATGGCGTTTTGCCGTTCTCTTGCAATCAAAAAGTTTTGCATCAGCTTCGGCAATTTCTTCAAGCGGATTGATTGCAATAATTTGATTTGAATAAGGCTCTTTTTGATAAATTTCAAATGTCTTTTGGCAAACTGCCATTCGCGCACCGCGTTCCAAAACGTGACCGTCATCGTCAATAACTCGTTTCCAGGGACCTTTGTAAATGACGGCTTGATTATGTTCCCAACATTCGCCTTGTTTGCCCTTATAAGCAACAACCGTAATAGAGCGAAACTCAATTCCTTCAACAATTCGCCAAGGTTTTTCATCGCGTTTAACGATTTCCATTCCGTAAAATCCGGCGCGGTCAAAAGCTTCCAGAAAAGCATCTTCACGAAACGCACCCGAAATACAACCTGACCATAATTCGGGATTTTCCTGCAAATGTTGCGGAACGTCTTCGTCCGAAACGATGTCCGAAATTGCCACTCGTCCGCCTCGTTTTAAGACTCGAAACATTTCGCGAAAAAGCTGTTCTTTGTCGGCAGGTTTAACCAAATTCAAAACACAATTTGATAAAATTATGTCAATAGAATCATCTGCTACCAGAGGTTTTTCAGCTTTAATTTTTGCGATAAATGATTCGTAATTGGCAAAATCCTGTGCGGTTTTGATCGGATTTCTTGCTAAATATCCGTCAACTAAATTCAAATCAAGTTGTAAATCTTGAATCTTTCCATAGCGAAATTCGGTGTTGTTAAACCCGATTGTTTTGCCGATTTCGTGCCGATATTTATTGGCTAAAGCGAGCATTTCGAGATTTGTATCAACGCCGATGACCCGACCTTTTTCACCGATAATCTGTGAAGCGATGTAGCAAATTTTTCCTCCGCCTGAGCCTAGATCCAAAACCGTTTCGCCCTCACGCACAAAAGCCGACGGATCGCCGCAACCATAATCGCGCTCGATGATTTCAGCAGGCAAAATTTTCAGATATTGCGGGTTGTAATTGACCGGACAACAGAGTGCTTCTTCGACCGCATTTGCCGCATTGCCATAACGCTCGCGGACGGCTGTTTCAACATCAAAAGCCATATTTTTGTATAAAAATCTCCTACTGTTAAATTCCAAAAACTGTTAAATTTATTCCAATGAAACGAGTAATTATCATTATGGCAAAAGTCCCGGAGGCAGGAAAGGTCAAAACCCGTTTGCAGCCGTTTTTAACGCCTGAGCAATCCGCCAAGTTTGCAGATTGTTTATTGCAGGACACGATAGGCAAAGCAAAATCCTTGGAAAATAAGCTGATAGTAGCATATTCGCCACCTGAGCAATGGGACTATTTTGATAGATTTCATAACTTAAATTTAATTGCCCAAGACGGAAAAGACCTAGGCGAAAGAATGTTTAATGCTTTTAAATTCGCTGTTCGGAAAGATTCGGATTCAATTGTGATGATTGGAACTGATTCGCCGACTTTACCGCCAACATTTATCGAAAAAGCATTTGAATATTTGGAAAAAACAGATGCAGTTTTAGGCAAAACAGAAGACGGTGGATTTTATTTGATTGGATTGCGAAAGTTGGATTTGAAGATCTTTGCAGATGTTGAATGGAGTTCGGAAAAGACTTTTGAGCAGACAAAAAGAAATTTAGAAAAGCTCGGATTTAGTTTAGCTGAACTGCCGATTTGGTATGATGTGGATGAACCGAAAGATTTAGAGAGATTAAAACAAGATGATCTATTGCAACAGTTTGCGCCAAAAACTGTGGAGTGGATAACAACTAATTCTCAATTTCATCACCTTGAGGTGGATGACGATTGATTTTCAAATCATCTGCACGAATTACTAAAAGTCTTTCACGGTTAAATTGAAGAATCTCAATCGTGGCTTCTCCAATTTTAGTTTTTGCCAGAATTCGCAAAGCACCTTTTGACCAAATAAAATGCTCGTTCCAGGACATTTCTCGTGGATTAAAGATCTGAATATCGCCGATTAGTTGTTTATTTGATTTATGACGATTGCAATGAAAACAAGCTAAAGCGAGGTTTTTAAGTGAATCATTTCCACCTTCTGAAGTTGGAATAATATGGTCAATAGTGAAAGTCACAAATTGCCAACGTTCGTTGGCATGACAATATTCACAGAGATAACCGGCGCGTTTTCTAACTTTAATTTGTAAAAAAGATGAGATTTTACGCGGCAAGATTAACCCCTGAATTTTGAGTTGAGTTACGGATTAAACGATTGACATGGCTTAAATAATCGTCAATTTCTTCGTATGCGGAAAGTTCAATTTCTTCGTTTTTAGTTAGTGAATCGGATTTGTTTTTTTCGAGTAAATGTTCAATTCTTGTTTGCATTTCTTTTGAAGCACGAAAAATTACTACGCCTTGTTCAATTTCTAATCGAACAGAGTTTTCTTTAATTGCCTTTTTCAGTTTTGGAAATTGTTGAATTAAAAAATCATTCATTTTACTTACTCCAAAACGCCTTGCCGCTCGAAATTTCTTCTAAAGTTTCGGCAATTTCGCGTTCGTCTTCCATTTCGAGTGCGATGTCCGCCATAGAAATAATTCCGGCGAGGTCGCCCGATTCTTCAACTACCGGAACGCGGCGGATTTGTTTATCGCCCATTAGACGAATCGCTTCAAAGACAAAATCCGAAGGTTTGACCGAAAAAATTTCGGTAGTCATTACTTCGCCGATTGTGGTTGCAACATCTTTACCATCAGCAATTGCACGAACTACGATGTCACGGTCGGTGATTATTCCGATTAGTTTTTTGCCTTCGACAATCGGGAGGCTTCCCATATCTCCATCGCGCATGAGAACGGCAACTTCTTGCAAAGTCATTTCACTAGTGGCGGTTGTCACACTGCCGGTCATAATCTCTCGACAGCGTTTGCGGGCATTGGCACTGAACTCTTTTTCACTCATCACTGCATTATTTTGTTTGACTTCGTGTCAGAAAGCAAGCGAAAATTTGGCAATGGCACCTGTTTATGAAAATACGCGCAAACCCGTCCGCCAGGGCAAACTGGTAACTGTTGGAAAGGCTGAGGCTTTGTCCGTTGGGTGCGGCGCAACCATTCAATTAAAAGACGGCGCAGAACTTGCACTTTTTAACGTCAACGGCAATTTCTATGCGATTGAAAATTTTTGTCCGCACCGAGGCTATCCGCTTGCTGATTCAAGACTTTACGGCGAAACAGTCGAATGTGATGTTCATGGTTGGGAATTCGATTTGAAAACTGGCGAATGTTTAACTGAGCCGAGTTGTCCGCTTGAAGTTTATGAGGTGAAAATCGAAGATGGCGTAATAAAAATTTTGGTTTGAGTTATGGAGAAAATTCTCACTGTTGAAGATACATTTTTAATCATAGGTCGCGGACTTGTAATTGCAGGTTGGGAAGAAGACTATCCAAAAATAAAAATAGGAGATTGGGTTGAAATTGTAAGACCTGATGCCACCAAATTGAAAACACAAATTAGTGGAATTGAATGGATAAGAAGCCCTATTGCTGAACCTAATAGAAAACCCGTTGGTTTAATGCTCAAAGATATTTTTAAAAAAGAAGATGTTCCAATCGGTTCAGAAATTTATGTGCTTGAAAAATAAAAAGCGGATGCAATTTCTCACATCCGCCTTCATTTAATTCAAATTTCAACTTAAAACTTAATCGTTGCTTTTTGGTTATCGATGACCAAATTATTGCTGACGATTGAATCAAGCCGATTATTATTGTAAGTAATTTCGATTTCACCGCTGGCGTTCGCATTACCTGATTTTTCGACCGTAATTCGTAGAATATTCCGCTCAAAATAGGTTAGTTTTCCGGTGAACAAGATTGCTCCGCTAAATCTGGCAACGCTTACTTCGGCAGTTCCGTCAGGTCTAACATTGACATTTCCGCGCAGCAGAAATTCGTTATTACGACCTTCGATTTGGAATGAACCTGTTCCAAATTTTGCCAAATTCAGGGTTTGTCCCGTTATTGCATTTGGCGTAGCTGTTTCGCTTGCCTGAACCAAATTCAGTTCAATATTTGTAGTTGGATTTCCGCGTGTCAGGACGTTGTAAACGCGGTCAGTTCTGAATATCAATCTGTCGTTGGTGCGGATTTCAGCTTGTAAACCGTAAGTGTGCCGCGTATCGATTTTGTTTTGGTCATAGCGTAATTCAAAAGGAATCGGCACTTGGCGATTGTTGGTGCTGAAAGTATCTTCGGCAATAACTTCGCCAACTGCATCCGCTACAGAAATATCAACCAATTTAACTGTGATATTTGAATTATTCGCTAAAGCAATTCTTTGTAAATAAGTAATTGTTCCACGAATTACACTTGAGTTATTTCCGCCTTGATTATTTCCGTCCGGATTATTTCCGATTGAACCGATTGGAACCAGATTTAGATCAACTGTATTTGAATTTCCTTGAGTTAAAACCGAATAAACTTTATCGGTTGTGAAAATCGTTCGACCGTTGTTTGAAATTTCGGCTTGAACGGCATAACGGCGGCGTTGGTCAATTCGATTTGGATTGAATTTGATTTCAAAAGCAATCGGCACTTGCTGATTGGTAGTTTCAATTCTTTGTTCGGCAATTGTGACAGATGGCGCATTGGTCAACGAAATATCAACTAAGCGAACTGTAATTACCGAATTTCTTTGTAATGCCATCCGTTGACGATAGGTAACAGTTCCGCGAACTACACCTTCTTCCGGTTGATTTGGCTGGTCAGTTTGATTATTTTGACAGATAGCCTGAGTATTAACTTCATTTGCATTAACTCGACCATTTTGAATGGTATAACTAACCGTGCTTGTTTGCGAAGGGCAACACAAAGCATCGCTGGAAGTGTAGCGGGTAAAATCTGCCGAAAGATTGGTCGCACTATTCAAACGCGCTGTTTCCAATGCTCCATCAGTGCGCGAATCCATCGCGGTTGGCGAAAGCGTTCCGGCAAAACGGTTGCTGACAAATACAAATGTGTTGTATTGTATCGGACGGCACATTCCGTCAACCCTTGCCATTCCGTTAATAACTGTTACTGCGCCGTAAGTTTGCGAAGCTCCGAAGAGATACCATCCGGCGCGGGTAACTGCCCGGTCAGAAAGACTTTCAGGATTACGAACCGAACCGCTGCACCGTGCAATTGTCGGCAAATCTCCTGTTCCACGCGGTGCGTTTGGAACAACTCCTGTTGTCGGATTCCAATTGGTCACAGGACGATCAAGCCACGAAACTTGAGCAAAAACTCCGCCGGCTGTCAGTAGAATTGTAAATAGTAGCGTCAAAATTTTTTGTTTCATTTTTATTCCCCCGAATATTTTTAGTTGTAATTGATTTTTGATAATTCCAAGTTGATTGATGCTAAATCTATACTGTCGGGTTGGTAGAAATATTGCAAATAAAACACATTCGGACTTTTAGAGGTTTATTCAATTCCGTATTTTTTCAAGAATTTAAAAATTGCTTTATAGGCTTCAATGCTGTCTTTGACCGAAAAATCGCCGTGATCGCCTTTTTTGACGGTAAAAAGTTGATTCGGAACTTTTGCAGTTGTTAATCCTTCGTGCAAACGGACAGCGTGCGAATACGGAACCAGCGGATCAGCGTCGCCGTGAATCGTAATAATCGGCGGAAGTCCTGCTTGAATATAGGTTAATGGCGAAACGAGTTTAATTAAATCCGTTTGATTAAAGCGGTCTGCGCCAATCCAATTAGAAGCAAATTCGGTTTTGTTTTTGCCTTGCAAAAGATCGCCAACATCTGTAATTCCAAACCAATTGATAATCGCCGCCACGCGAGTTTCCGCACCTCCACAATTTTTATCAAACGCCGTTTCTTTGGTCGCCATTCCTGTCATCAACGCCAAATGTCCGCCTGCCGATTGTCCGCTGACGACTATTTTATTTTTGTCAAAGCTATATTTTTCGGCATTTTCAATTACCCAACGCAACGCACAACGGCAATCTTCGACTGCTGCGGGGGCGCGCCCCATAATTGTCACACGATATTCAACATTGACAACATTCCACCCTTTTTCAAGCCAAGGTAAAACCCGCAATGAATAACTTTCCTTTGTTCCCGCCCGCCAACCACCGCCGTGAATAAAAATCAAGGTCGGAAGCGGTTTCGCAATTTTTACTTTCGGGCGATAAACATCGAGCTTCATCTCCATTCCGTCAACTTTTTCGTAAACTAAATTTGGTTCGATAAAACCGTAAGTTGAATAGGCTTCGACTGCCCATTTTCCGGCTTCGGAGATTTGGGCGAAGGTTGAAATCGAAAAAATTGACAGGCAAATAATTGAAAAGATTAGTTTTTTTGACATTTAAAAATGCTTCCTTGACCAACTTATACTTATTAGCGAATAATTTTCTTTTATTCTACTGAAATTATCAAACCTATTATGACCAAAGTTAAACCCGATATTCGTGCTATTACGCGGCTTGTTCCGCCGAGTGGAAACCTTGTCCAAGGTCAATCTGAGCTTCCAATTGACCCGCAGCTTGCCAAAGAAGCGGCAGAAATTATCGCCGCTAGTAAAAATCATTACGGCGGAAGCGAAGGCGACAAAAATCTTCGCCAAGCCGTGGCGCAAAAACTCAAAAAATATAACGGAATCGAGGTTGATGTCGAGGCTTCGCCTTTTCAGTTATTGATTACGAGCGGCGGTTCGGGCGCGTTGGTCGGCATCGCGCAAGCCTATTTAAGCGGAAAATCAGCCTTGGTTTTTGAACCTTATTACCCGTATCATCGAATCATTTTGGAAGGTTTTGGAGCGAAAACAGAAACTTTTTCTTTGGATAATAATTTAAGTTTTGAAAAAGATGCATTGTTTGCCCGCTGCAAAGAATTGAAAGACCGCGCCGAATTTCCCTTAAAAGCAATTATTGTTTGCACACCTGCTAACCCGAGCGGAAAAGTGATGACGCAGACCGAACTTGAAGCCGTTGCTGATGTGGCGAAAGAACTTGATTTACTCGTAATTTCCGACGAAGTTTATGAACATTATGTTTATGGCGAAAATCCGCATATTCCGATTGCGACCTTGCCCGAAATGTGGGATCGAACGATTACGGTCAATTCTTTTTCAAAGTCGTGGAACATTTCCGGTTGGCGTTTGGGATATGCTTACGGCAAGGGCGAACTCATTGCACCAATCAATAAAGCGGTAAATTTTATTTATGTGTGTCCGGCAACTCCTCTGCAGGCAGCACTTTCGCGCGTTTTGATGGCAGACGAAAATTATTACGATAAACTGCGCGATAAATTTGAAGGCAAACGCCGTTTAGTTGGTGAGTCATTAACCGATTTAGGATTCAAAATTTACGATTCAGGTTCGGCATTTTATCTCTGGGCAAAAATTCCCGAACAGTTTGATGATGCGCTAAAATTTAACGAAATGCTGATGGCAAAAGCCGGAGTCGGAGCCACGCCCGGAAGTGCGTTTGCCGATACTGATGATTGGGATACCTATATGCGTATCTGCATCGCCCGCGAAGATTCGATGTTGGAAGGCGCGATGGCGAAGATTAAATCTGTTTTGGGATAATTTGAGTTGGGGAAGTTTAGGGGGTTTAGGGAGTTTAGGAAGAAAGAAAAGATTTTTACTTTCTAGACTTCCCAAACTTTCCGAACTTCCTCAACTCTCTAAAACATATAATTTTGCCGCAAATAAGCGTGTTTGAATCCTATCGAAGCAAAATTTTGATACGGTTCGGTATTCATTTCGGGTGCGGGTTTTTCGATGTCCATCACGATTAGCTTTGCGCCCATTTGAACAGCATCTTCGACCATTACCTGACATAAACGAAAATCTGCATCGTAACTTGGAATCATAATTCCCGGAACAGGCGCGTCAATTCCAGACCAAGCCAATCCGTCATTGCCCAAAAACATTGTTCGCGCCGCCGTAATTTTTGCACCGTCCGTTTTGATGTAGTGATGCCAGCCGTCGCTTTCATTCAGATTAGCCAACCACGGCGCAGTAGGTAGCCCGTAAATATCACTGACAAAATTTGCCCACTCAAGTTTATTTTCCGTAGTTACTTTTTGGATATTTGCGCGGTTTACCAAAGTTTCCAAAGGTGAATTATCTCGATAAATTCTTTCCCAACTGCTACGGATTTGTAATCCTCGCGCAGACAGCATTTCCGGCAAGTTTTGAGGCTCTAAAAATGGATTGTAATGGATATAAATTTTAGAAATATCGGCTTCACGATAAATGGCTAAAATTTTATCCAATTTTTCTTCAGTGACAGTTTCGCTCAAACCTAGATTTGTGACGCTGTTGAAATGCGGAAAAGGAATTTTGCGGCACAAAAAGGCAATTACAGTATCAACGCGTTTTATTTCTAAACCGAATTGTTCAGCAAAATCATCAGGTGCATTTTCAAACATCTTGACCCATGCATTAAGGTCTGCTATCTCAAGTGTTTGGGCAAATTTTTTTGAAATATTCTCAGTAATCATATTTCTCAAAATTCGCTTTGATTTGAGATTTGGATGCAGAAAATTACTGAGTTTTTAGTAATTCGTCAAATAAATCCAAAGCGGTTTTGATGTTTTGTTTATTGCGGTGAAAACCGCCGTGATCCCCGTTTTTATCTTCCATTGCAAGTTTGACCGTGCCTCCGTATTTTTTTATAAATTCGCCCGTCCGACGCATCGCAGGGCAGCCGTCACGATCAGGATTTGGGTCATTTGCGCCGCAAAATGTGATCCAATTTGTTCCGGCAAAAGGCTTTTCGCCGAATTTTCCGGCGATAATATCACGGTAGATGGGATAACCTTCGGATGCGCCACCGGAGTTTGATAATGTCACGAGAAAGTAATTATTTTTTGAATCGCGGTCAAAAATCGTGACGTAATAACTGTTTGCCGAACCACGGCTGAATCCGTGAAAAAGAGATTTTTGCGGTTTGATTCCTTCTTTTTTGAGAGCTTTATCTAGTTCCCGATACGCTTCATTCGGGGCATAATAATCTTTTGGCGGCGGGTTCCCTTCAAAATACCATTGCAGAGCCAAAATCCCGTGACCGTGCTTTTTCGCCTCGTCATACCACAAATAAAATTCATTAAAAGTGTTGCCGTTACTGCCGTGCATCGTGACGATCATCGTTTTATCTGCTTTAGCGTTTGGAGGATACCAGAGCAAATAAAAGCTGTTTCCATCGGCGGTTGGAAAAACTTTTGCACCTTTTTCAAAAGCAAAACGATAACGTTCAGTATCGTGGGATTTTATTTTTTCAAGCAAATTCTGAACTTTTTCGGGAAACTCTTTAGTGTCTTGTGCTAGTGCGAAACTGATTGAAATTGAAATGATAAAAATGAATGCAAAAAATCTCATAACCTTTTGACGCGGAAAGAGATAAATTGGTCGAAAAATTATTGCCCGTCATCGCCGATTGCTTCAACCGGACAGGCGTTCAAGGCTTCTTCGCAGAGTTCAATCTCTTCTTTGGTTTCGGGTTGTTTATAGACAAATGAATAGCCGTTGTCATCATTGCGGGTGAAATGTTTCGGCGCGGTATCACGGCAAACATCGCAATCAATACATTCACGATCAACGTAAAATTTGCCTTTGATATTATCTTTTAGTCTATCTTTAATTTCCGCCATTTATTTCACAGTCGCAATACATTCGATTTCCACTCTAGCTCCCAAAGCTAAACCGTTTGCGCCGAATGAACTGCGAGCCGGCAAATTTTTGTTGAAAAAGGTCACATAAACCTTGTTCATTTCTGCCCATTCTTTCATATCGGCAATCATTACCAGACATTTTATCACGTTGTCCATCGAAGAACCTTGTCTTTCGAGTGCTGTTTTGATGTTTTCCAAAGCCTGTTTAGTTTCCGCCGAAATTCCGCCGCTGACAAGTTTTCCGGTAGAATCTGTTCCAATTTGTCCAGAAAGATAGATCAGATTGCCAACCCGCACTGATTCGGAAAACGGATATCCTTTTAAAACTTCGGATGAAAGATATTCGACCTGGCGCCGCTCGTATTTACTCGGAATCGGATTATCAGGCGTTTCGGCTTGCCAAAAAATAGTCAGCACCCACCAGCGATTTCCGTCAAAAAGTAATTGAAAACTATTGATACCGCGCAAAAAAGGTTTTTCGTCGTCTTTTTTCCGACGGGCTTCGTAGGTGGAAAAGGCTTGAACAATATTGCCGTAAGTATCCATTTGACGGGCAATTTCCTTTTCATGAAAACCGTCTTTAGCAAAAATCGGCTCGACTCGTTTAATGTAGCCTTCCGGTGTTATAGGGTTTGCGCCAAAGATTTTAGTTTCAGTATTTTTGCTGGTTGGAATCAATCGGGCATCTTTGTAAAAAAGCGAGCGAAATCTGTCCCAGTCACGCAGCTGTCCGGCATCGCCAGAAATCACGTCATAGACGGCTTTCATAATTGCGTCAACCGATGAAACATCAGCCGGATTTGCAGGTTTTGGAGTTGCTTCAGTTTGTTGTGCCATAATATTTTGAAATGCAAACAGGCAAAGAATTGTTGCTAAAAGTTTAATTTTCATAAGTCAGAGATTATCCACTAAGTAACACGAAGTTTTCACGAAGAAAAGAAAATCCAAAAAAACTTTTATACTCTTTTTTTCAAATTAACAAATTCTTCGTGTTTTCTTCGTGAACCTTCGTGGATAATCCTATTTTCTCCTCAAAATTTCAACTTGATCACCATCTTTGACCGCAATGGTCTGTTCAAAAATTTCTTTTGCTTCGCTGACAAATTCTGCCGTGGAAAAATAGCGTTGCGAAAAATGTGTCAAAATCAAGTTTTCAACCTTCGATTTACTCGCAATTTCAGCAGCTTGTTTGGAAGTTAAATGTCCATTTTTCGCGGCATCAATCGTTTCGGTGGAAAGATAAGTTGATTCACAAATCAAATAGTCCGCATCGTTTGCCAGTTCAAAAGCATTTTTGCAAAGACGGGTATCCATTATAAACGCAACACCAACACCTTTTTTGAAAACGCTGACTTGTGATAATTCAATCGTTTTACCGTCAATCTCAATTGTTCCGGCGTTTTTTAATTTGCTGATATTTTTGCCGACCACGCCAAGTTTTTTCAGCTCATCAGGCAACATTGTGACATCATCTTTTTCTTGAAAACGATAGCCGAAAGAGTCAACCGTATGATCGAGCTTGCGGGTTGAAATAGTTAAAGTTTTGTTCTCAAAAATTACGCCTTCCTTATCAAAAGGTTTTTCAACGATTTTCGCGACATTGTGATAAACAGAGCTGTTTCTTAAATTATCAACGTATTTTTGCCCATAAGCCGGATAATGAATTTCGATTTTATGTTCGACCCGATCAAGCGAAAGTCTTTGCAAAACTCCGGCTAAACCTAAGCAATGATCGCCGTGAAAATGTGTGATAAAAATCTTGGTGATTTGTGAAGCAGAAACTCCGGCATAAATCATCTGACGTTGAGTTCCTTCGCCCGGGTCAAGCAAAAACCCCTCGTCATCCCAACGAATATAATAACCGTTGTGATTGCGGTGTCGGGTTGGAACCTGGCTGGCTGTTCCAAGGGCGATGAATAATCTTGCACTCATAATTTTTGCCACGAACAAACACGAAAAGCCACGAAAAGAAAACCAAAAAAAAGATTAAATCAACTTAAAAAATTAGCGAGATATTTTTCGGAAAACTGGTTAAATTTAAAACAAATTTTTCGTTAATGTTCGTGTAATTTCGTGGCTAATTTTTATTTTCGACGTTTTTTTCCGTCAATTCAATCATCCGATTTAATGCAACATTAGCAAAGTGCTTGGTCTCATCATCAACAATAATTTCATTAACTATGTTGCCGTTAACCAAATTTTCCATCGCCCACGCGAGGCTTTGCGGAGAAATTCGATACATCGTCGCACACATACAGAGGTCAGGTGCAAGTAATTGAATGTGTTTATCAGGAAAGCGTTTTGCTAACCGACTGA
>DAORIL010000079.1:0-15044 GCA_035438525.1 Pyrinomonadaceae bacterium | reverse complement strand
TGCCTATTTTAGATTGAGTCTTGAGCAAACGACTAATCCAAAATCTCAAATCCAAAATCGTGCCGGGATATAGTTTAATGGTAAAACAGTCGGCTTATACCCGATATTAGCGGCAGATTACTGCAAATTGCAGGTTCAAATCCTGCTGTCCCGAATTATCGCGGGAATGGAGCAAAGTTGGCTCGGCAGTCTCATAATCTGCAAATCGGAAAGGTTAAATTCCTTCTCCCGCAACCAAATTCTCTTTTCAAAAACACAATCTTACCTAATTCAAACGAAGCGAATTTCATATTCAGATAAAAGAATGCGTAAATCACACCTTTTGTTTGCAACGAACACATTTGTCTTTTGTCGCTAATGAGTTGTTTTTCGTTTCGTTTGCCCTTCCTTTTATTAGATATAGGAGAAGGAATTTTGGGTTAATAAGTTTTTAGTTTTATTGGCAGGTAACTCAGTTGGTTAGAGTGCCGTTCTGTTAAATCGGAAGTCGCGGGTTCAAATCCCGCCCTGTCAGTTTTTCAATTTTAGATTTTGGATTGCCGATTTTTGATTATAATTGGAATTAAAAAATCCAAAATCACAAATCACAAATCCAAAATCGTCATAGGTCGGTAGCTTAGTTGGTTAAAGCACTTGTCTTTTAAACAAGGGATCGTGGGTTCAAGTCCCACTCGACCTATTTTTGATGAATAAAAAAATAGAGCAGATTATGCACCTGCTCTATTCCTTTTCAATTTTTTTGATTTACCGATTTAAGTTTATTTCTTTTGGCTTAATTGCCCGCGAATTGCTCCATCAGGAAACTCTGCCGTATGAACATTGACATAAAAATCTGCTGGATTATCCTTCATATTTTTTATTAGATCTTTGTCCACATTTTTAACGCATCCGTGCGATTCTTTATTATTTGGTAGCGGGGTTAAAGTAACTACAACATCACCAGCTTTTCCGGCGGCTGCTTTGTGAATATGTGCCATGGTCGCAGAACCGATGTTGGAAATTTTAAGGTCAAAACATACTTCTCTACTATCATGATGAAGTGTTATATCCGCAGTGCCCGTTCCATCGGCATCACCCGGACCGGGAACCTCGGCCGCTCCGCTCAGAGTTGTAAATAATTTATCGTTGTCATCGGGATTAAAACCGAATGTTAGGCTGAATGCTAATAGACTCAGAGTAACTAATAATGTGGTTATTTGTATTTTTTTCATATTTACCTCCTTGAAAAAAATTAAATGCAATTTGTTAGATATTTCCCCCGAAATATCATAATTGCGGAAAAAACTAATTTGAGCATGTGCATTCATTCAATACAAATGAAGCACTTTTTATATAATTTAGGCAAAAATTATTCCAAAACCTCTAAATGCTTATATTTCTTTTAGTTTACGGAAAGGCTGTTTGTTTAATTTGATTTTTTGGCGAATGCCGTTGGGATTACATTGGTTTAGAAAGTTCGACTCTTTCCCTCTCCATTTTATTTGCGGGGAGGAAATCTCAATAATTTTGTCGCCAAACAATTTAATTATTTCAGACGTTTTTTTAGTCTTAACTTTAGTCCAAATTAGTAACAGAAAAACAGAAAATAAAGCAAAACTAAATAAAGGATTAAAAATGAGATTTAAGACCTCAGAGGATTGATTATTTGATGAAACACACTCTGCCCCGACTAATAAACAAGTGTTTCTTAGATATTCACATTTAGGAATAAATTGAGCATTTTTTGGATTTAAGGCTTCATTTACCCCAGTAAAACTAATACTAAGACCAACAAAACTGAATAAAAAAATTGAAAAAGTCCTTATGAATTTTCTCCGCAATTTCATATGTTATTGTCTCAATTTGCCACATAATAACACAAAAATGAATTACAAAACGTTTTCAACGCAACGTAGCTTAGTTGGGAAAGCACACGACCGATAATCGTGGGAGCGAAAGTTCGATCCTTTCCGTTGCGATTTTTTACCTGCTACCCACACGGATAGCCAATTGGTCAAAACTACCATTTCACCTCAAATTCACCTCAATTTAATTTGTATTACCTATCCAAGCGGGTGGTTTTGTATTGCATAATATTTCTTAAGATTTCTTCAATGAACTTAAGTTCAGATTTTCTAAAGGAGAAATTAAAGGAATGGCTTTTATTGATATTGATAATGATAGCGATGATCCAACAACAATTACATTTTATAACGTCAATGACTCAGTCGGATCGGGTGGAAAGAACAATACAGAGGACGTTAAAGTTGTCCAATTTTTTTTGAAAAGAGCATATTTAACTGATGAGTTAAAGAATGGCAAAACTTGGGGCGAAATGGTTCCGGATGGAAAATGCGGTCCGATTACAAATAGTTGGATCAGAAAATTCCAAATAGATTGTAATAGACTCGGAAACAACACTTTGGTAGATGGATTGATTGATAAAGCCAATAATCCCCAAAATAATCGAATTGGTTCAATTTCTCAAACCAATTATACCATTCGGCTTTTGAATAATTTGTTACGGCATCTGGACAAAGAAGTTTATAAAAACCTGACTACACACCGTGAGGTGCCGCCTGATTTAAAACTAATCTTTTTGCAAATCCAATCTCAAGGTCCAAAAATGGATTTTGGTAAAAACTAACGAATCTCGACAACCTCACCTTTTAATTCTTTTAATCTACTTTTTTAAGCGAATGCCAAATGGATTAAATTTTATACCAAGCTACGGGCGGAGCAACTTGAAAAGCCAGGTTTTAGGAAAAGTTGAATAGGTCAGTTCGATATTGATTTTGGTTACCGGGCGAATGCTGAGAATGACTACATTTCATTTGGATTGAAAACCACGTCAATTTCATTTTTTGTCGCCCAACAAATAAAAAAAGGCTTCAACCGGAAACGCTCCGATTCAAGCCTTTTGCAATTTTTTTCTAAAACGTTATCGCGGGATATGAATTGTCGCAATTAATCCGATAACTGCTAAAAATACAACTACTTCACCGATTGAAATTCTTTTTTGAATAAACTCTTTCATTTGCCTTAATAACCTCTCAAAATATCAGAAACATTATGTTTGGTTGCAATTTTTGCTCCATTCGAATCTGAATTGCCAAAACCTTATAAAACTTGATTTTCTAAATTTACTCAAAAAAAATTGCCCCCGAAACCACACCAAAATGACATTTTTTGTCACAGTTTAATTTACATCTTTTGTCATTTGTTTTTCGATTTTGGGCGATGAATGCAGTTGGACCTACATGATTGATAATCCGTGGGTCGTTGGTTCAAATCCAACCAAATCGAAAGATTTGTAGCTCAGTTTGGTAGAGCAACGTAAAAGTTTCAACGATTATTGTCATCGCTTTAACTATTCAAGATTTATTGTCACAAAACTATTTATCACGGTGTTTATCTATTGTAGTAACCGTAATCAGAAATAAATCAAACCTTTTGTTCGTTTTTGCGTATTGTCTTTTAATTATATATTGAATTTGCCCGCTTTCCCCGGTCAATCTAATAATTCCAAACAAAAGATCTGCTATAACTACAAAAATTCAAAAAATTTTTGGATGGTTTTATGAAATCAATTTTATTTTGTGGCATTATCTTATGCTTTTCTTTTTTTACTCTTTTTGCACAAGCACCTAAACCAAGCCCGATTAATGAAGATCTCGAAAAATCGAGCGGGGTGCCGCCAACTATATCGAAGGATTCGAAAAATATTCCGAATAATTCCCCGTTTGTCCCTAAAGAGTCACCTGTCAATATTCCCCATTTGAATTCGGCACCTGTTATTGATGGAAAACTCGATGATTCAATTTGGCAAAATGCCGCGGTATTCGGGGATTTTTTACAAACTAATCCCGGAGACAACATTCAACCAACCCATCCAACCGAATTTATGATGGGTTATGACTCAAAAAATCTTTATCTGGCTTTTCGGGTGGTTCAGGATAAAGATAAAGTTCGGGCAACCGTTTCCCGCCGCGATAATATTTTCAATGATGATTATATCGGAGTTTTTCTTGATACATTTAACGACCAGCGGCAAGCCTATATCTTTTTCTTCAATCCGCTCGGCATCCAAGGCGACGGAACAATGACGGAAGGGCGCGGCGAAGATTATTCGATTGATCTTGTTTATGAATCAAAAGGCGTTTTAACAGAAGATGGATTTACTATCGAAGCTGCAATCCCTTTCAAATCACTACGTTACGAAGCAGGTAAAAACAAAAACTGGGGAATTCATATTTTTCGACGGGTTAAATATAACAACAACGAGCTTGATTCATGGATGCCGATGAATCGCAGTGTTTCGGGTATGCTCAATCAAGCCGGACACATCACAGGATTAGACGGAATCGAAACTACCCGACAACTTGAAATCAATCCGAGTTTTACAATTAGTGAGACGGGCAGGCGCACGCGTTATACTTTTGATGGTAACCCTGGCGGACGATACGTCAACGAAAGTCTCAAAGCTGATTTCGGCGTGACCGCAAAATTCAGTTTAACTCCAACCATTACATTAGATTTTGCCTTTAATCCCGACTTTGCGCAGGTAGAAGCAGATGCTCCGGTTTCGACTGCTAATGTCCGTTTCCCGATCTTCTTCCAAGAAAAACGTCCATTCTTTTTAGAACGAATTGATATTTTTCAAAGTGGGCTAAACCTTGTCAATACAAGAGCTATTGTTGATCCGGATGTCGCGGCAAAACTTACAGGCAGACGTGGGAAAAACACCTTTGGCATTATGTATGCTTCGGACAATGCCCCCGGAAATTATTCAAGGGATGAAAGACAGGCTTTATTTAATTGCCAGCAGTCCCGAATAAATCCGTCACAAAGTTGCGGCAGCATCGAGCGTTTTGTAGATAAAAATGCTGACATCGGAGTTTTTCGGCTAAAAAGAGACATCGGCAGCCAGCATAATTTCGGATTTTTCGCCACTACTTATAATTTCCCTGAAAGACATAATCACACTGCGGGTGTTGACGGGAGATTTAAATTAAACGGCAAAACGGTGACCGAATTTCAATTTGTCGGAACTAACTCCAGACGACCATTTTATGATGCTGATTTAGACAAAAATGTTTATCGGACGGGCAACGGTATTGGTTATCGTGCATATCTGGAACGTTCTGACCGAAATCTTTATATGAACTTTCTGTCCCAAGGCAGAAGTGCTGATTATCGGGCCGATGTGGGTTTTACAAATCGTGTAGATACTAATTATATCGGCTCAAACATTCGTTACCAGACTGATCGGGATGCGAAAAAAGCTATTATTTTCAAGCGGCTTTTTAACGAAAGCAATTTTAATTATGACTGGAAAGGACGTTCGCAAGGATTTCAATCAAACACTCAGGGAATGCTTGCTTTGCAACGACAAGTTTTTATCGGAGCAGGAATTGAATTTGGTTATGAGCGGATTTTCGAACACGAATTTGGAGCAAATCGAACTTTAACCCGACCCGGTGCTTTTTTCGGAAATGATCCTGAACGATCCGCACATCGTCAGGAACTTTACGGTTTCCTCGAAGCATCTCCGGTCAAACAGTTATTTTTCTCCGGAGTTTTAAGTTACCAAAAAGGCGTTCTGGATTACGATTTCGGATCAGGTCAAAAATACCCCAGAGTCAGTGCGGCTTATTTAAATTGGCAAAAAACTTGTCAACAGGTTGTCGGATGCACAACTTCTGCTCCTGCTTTAGACCCCGGTGCCGGAGATATGCTTTATATTGAATCTTCAGTCCGCTATCAACCGACTTCGGCATTCCAATTACAGATGAACTATAATCGCCGAAAACTTACCAGAGATGATACAAATAGAGTTGCTTTTGACGATAATATTTATAGTTTTCGTTCAACTTATCAGTTTACCCGAAGCACCTTTGCCCGGGTTCGTCTGGACTATTCAAACATTTCAACCCGCTTTCGTCCGCAGGTCATTTTCGGTTGGACACCTAGCCCGGGGACTGCGATTTATGCCGGCTATAACGATGATTTGAATTATAGCGGATTTAATCCCTATACTGGTTTGCGGGAACCAGGATTTAGTGGAAACGGCAGGTCATTTTTCATCAAAGCCTCTTACCTTTTCAAAAAAAGTTTTTAGAATTTATTAAAAACTTAACTCTTTCCCCTGGAATGAATCAGCCAACTTCGGCTGGTTCATTCCATTTTAGAATTTAGTTTACAGATTGTGGATTGATTTTTTACAATAGACCAATCCAAAATCTCAAATCAAATTGGCGAATGCCTGAAGGAACTACATTGTAGAATCGGCGAGCGAAAGCTCAATTGCAGGTTCGAATCCTGCCGTCTCATCCAATAAACTTTATATGAGACGTGGCGAAATGGCAGACGCACCGATGTCCGAAAGGACTGTTGTTTCTCAACAAACTTGTCGCCAAATTTCGAGTTTAGGAAGTTTAGTAAGTTGGTAAGTTCGGGAAGAAAAACTTATTTCTAAACTTTCAAAACTTTCCTAACTTCCTAAACTATTCCTTGGAGGAAATATGCCATACCAAAAAATAAACGTAAGTGGTGCAAAAGCTGATATTAAGTCTTGGGTCAACCACGAAATGAGTCGTGAAGAACACGATATGTTACGCAATGTTTCGCGACTTCCCTGCCTTTTCAAACATGTTGCGCTAATGCCGGACGCACATCTTGGCAAAGGTTCGATGGTCGGTTCGGTCGTCGCAACTAAAGATGCTGTAATTCCGGCAACAGTTGGAGTTGATATTGGTTGCGGGATGGCTGCAGTAAAAACTCCGTTCAAAAGTGGAATCTTGGACGGAAAATTAAAAGAACTTCGCTTGGCAATCGAAAAAGCAATTCCGGTTGGCTTCGGTGAACACAAAGAATCACCGACTGAAGCTTCGCGTTGGCGGGAATGGGATAGATTTAAAGACCTTCATTCCGGCGTTCAGGACCGCAGCAAAAAGGCGATGAAACAGCTTGGTTCACTCGGCGGCGGAAATCATTTTATTGAGGTTTGTCTTGATACCGAAGATAATGTGTGGCTGATGCTCCATTCTGGTTCGCGTAATATCGGCAAAGAATTGGCAGAACGTCATATCAATACGGCTCGTTCATTGTGGCGTTTGAACGAATTGCCTGATCCTGATCTGGCTTATTTTATTCAAGGAACGAAAGAATTTGAAGATTATTGGCACGATTTGGAATGGGCGCAATCCTACGCTTTGAAAAACCGTGAAGTAATGATGGGACTTTTAATCAAAGTCTTTAACCGAATGTTTCGCGGCGGAACAAGATTCCGTCCCGAAATTGAAGTTAATTGCCACCACAACTACGTCGCACTCGAAGAACATTACGGCGAAAAAGTTTTCGTTACCCGCAAAGGCGCAATCAACGCCGAAGCGGAGCGTTACGGAATCATTCCCGGTTCAATGGGTGCAAAATCATTCATTATCAAAGGTTTGGGTAATGCAGAAAGCTACAATTCTTGCTCACACGGCGCAGGCAGAAAAATGTCTCGCGGTGCGGCAAAACGTAAATTTTCGCGTGAAGATTTAATTGCTCAAACACTTGGAGTTGAATGCAGAAAAGACACAGGCGTTTTGGACGAAATTCCGGGAGCCTACAAAGATATTGATGAAGTTATGAGAAATCAAGCGGATTTAGTTGAAATTGTAGCGGAATTGAAACAAGTCGTTTGTGTTAAAGGTTAAACTGATTGCGGATTGCGAAATTCGAATTTTGAATTTTGCTTTCCGTAATTGGTCAATTTAGATTATGAAAATAAAAACTCGTAAACAAAGGTTGAAGGAATTACAATCATTTGCAAATAAAGGATTAAATGCTTGTGTGATTGAACTGGCTGAAAAATATTTAATTGATTTCCCCAAAAGTGGAATTGCTTGGTTTATTTATTATGAGGCATTGAGAAACTTATGCAATTTTGAAGAAGCTGAAAACGCCCTAATTAAAGCAATTGAGTTCATACAAAACCCAGAAGAAAATCTTAGCTGGCTTTATCTGCAAATGGGTGAGCTTTTTGAGGACTCAGGTAAGTTTTTGAAAGCCATTGAATGGTTTCAGAAGGCGCACGAAGCAAATCAAAACGAAGCAACACCTTTGATTTATCAAGGCAGAATGTTGTTAAGAACTAAAAAATATAATGAAGCTGCCGAAACATTTTTGAAAGCAACCAAATGTAATGATGGTTGTATTGACGAAGCCTTTTACAATTTAGGGGTTGTTTGTATTGCCCAACGTAAATATGAAGAAGCAAAAATCTATTTTAAGAAAGCACTTGAAATTGATCCAAAATACAAAGAACCCAAACAACAACTTAAGGATGTCACTCAAATTCTTGCAATTCTTATCAACAAATAATTTACGCATCGTTGGTCTAGAGGCTCAAGACCTCGGCTTGCCATGTCGAGAACATCGGTTCAAATCCGATTCAATCCTTTATAATCTGAAAGTTATGAAAAACGAATCTCTTCAAAAATCAATCGAAAATCTCTATCAAGTTTTCGCTAAATATCCTTTGAAGGAAAAAATTGAGGGCTGTCCTTGTTGTGTTAATAAGAAAGACAATCGTATTTTGCATTCAAAACCGCTTCGACAATTGTCAGCGGAAGATTTGTCATATTTCGGAACAAAAGCTTTAACAACTTTTGGTGATGAGGATGATTTCAAACATTTTCTGCCCCGTTTGTTTGAGGTTATCAGTCAAGGCGAATCATCTTGTTATTACGGTGAAGAAATTTTGATTGGAAAGTTGGAATATGCAAAATGGCAGAATTGGAATCAGATCGAAAAATCAGCAATAGAAAATTTCTTTACTGAACTTATTCGTTTTGCTTCAAATTTTGATAAAGAAACGGCATATTTGACGGAAACTTATTTGGTTGGAATTGCCAATGCTGTTGAAGATATTACCCCTTATTTAAATCTTTGGTTGGAAGATATTTCTTTAAACAAAATAATTAAACTTAATTACTTTATTTTTAATAGTTATTATGGAATGTCTAATGTTTTTTTGGCGGATAGACCAAATCAACGAAAACAAATAAAAGATTGGCTGATTTCGGAAGAAGTCGTCTCAAAACTCGAGAAGCTATTCTTTACAAGTAAAACATTTCAACAACTTAATGAATTATCTGACTTATTAGACTTGATTTATTCGTTAAAAAAATCAACTTAATTTGCTTCGTTGGTCTAGAGGCTAAGACCTCGGCTTGCCATGTCGAGAACATCGGTTCAAATTCACACGATGCTTTGCAGATTTTTGGATTTGTGTTTATTTTTTCAGAAATCCATTAACGTCCAACCAATGAATATAAGCATCAAACCATTTGTTGCTGGTGCGATTTGGATTTCCCAACCCAAAACCGTGTCCGCCGTTTTGGTAAAGGTGAAATTCGACAGGAATTTTCGCGTCATACCAAGATTTGATGATTCCAAATTGTCCGCCAAAAAGAAAATCATCTGTCGCAATTACTGCAAACATTGGCGGAGCGTTTTTAGGCACTTCGACAGCATTCATCCCGCCATAAATCGGAGCAATAAAGGCTAGTTTTACTTTTTTTGATTTGAGAGTAGTTTCCATCGTCAGACCGGCTCCGGCAGAAAACCCCATCATACCGATCTTGTTCATATCGACATTCCATTCTTTGGCATTTTTTTCGATCAAGGCATAGGCGGCTTCGGCATCAGCCAGCTGATTGCTCAATTCCCAACTCGGTCGGGGGGAAGAATTATTGTTGCCGTTGGCGTTGCTGGCAGCTGCGGCAAAACGCTCCTTCATTTGCTGGTCGAATGCTTCGAGTGTATCGGCGGTCGGCTGCAAGCGGTATTTCAACACAAAAGCATTAATGCCTTTGGCTGCCAGAGCTTCGGCGACTTCCCAGCCTTCGTTACCCATCGAAAGCCACATAAATCCGCCGCCCGGAGCAACAATGATACTGGTTCCATTTGCTTTTTTCGGGTCGGCTAAAAACGTGGTCAGAGTTGCTTTTGAAACATTTCGAGCCATTGGGTCACCCCATTGGCGAAACCATGATTCTTTGGCAGGTTGATCTTTAACGCCGCCAGTGTGGAGCGGAATTGCTTTGTCCTCACGCGGAGCATCCATCGGATACATTTTTCCGTCCTGAGCAAAAATGGTCGAGCTGATTAACAGAACTAAAAGTAGAGAAATAGTGCCAAAAGGAATCTGAAAATGCAGAGTCATATTTGATTCTCCCGTAAAATTTGGTTTTGATTATTGAAACTTAAACAAAATAATAAATTGTTATATTGAATTTGACAATAATAATTTGCGGAAATTTCAAATTCAGTAATATCAAATTTATTTTAATTTTACGCATCGTTGGTCTAGTAGGCTCAAGACCTCGGCTTGCCATGTCGAGAACATCGGTTCAAATCCGATACGATGCTTATCTGAAGGGGTGAGGGATAAATTAAAACAATAACCATCCGCAATCCCAAATCCGAAATCTTAATTCCCAAATCATTTCTCGCGGACGGAAAACGATTCCAGCCCGGTTCTTGGCTAATCTCGTGAGCCGTGTCGTCTGCCTGACAGGAGCGAATTCGATGCAAAATAATTCGCTCCTAATTTTAATCACAGATCAAAGGTCGAAAATCAAATTTCTCTCCCCAAAATCTTGATTAACAAAGAATTTACACAACAATATGTTGCGTAATTTACCCAAACTATATTAAATTTACAACAAAAGGAGGTGTTCTGCTTGATTACAGGACGAGTTTTACTATTGAATTTTAGTTACGAACCACTCGGAACTGTTGGAGTGGCTCGGGCGATGTGTATGATGTTTCGCGGTTCAATCAGCGTCGAAGAATTCGACGGCGTGAACGTGATTCATTCTCCCCGTCAAACCTTTCAAGTGCCTAGCGTTATTCGGCTTCGCAGATATGTGAATGTCCACCGGAAACGCCGCGAAACCACGATGAAACGTGCGCGAATTTATATTCGTGACCGTTACCGTTGTCAATATTGCGGTGAACACAGACACGCTTCGGATTTGACTCTTGACCATATTTTGCCTCGTGCGCAAGGTGGTGAATCAACTCCGCAAAATCTGGTGACGGCTTGCGTTAAATGCAACCAACGTAAAGGTAACCGCACCCCCGAACAAGCGAGAATGCCGCTTTTGACATCTCAAAAACTTCTTAACTTGGGCTTAGACCGCGTTTTGCTGTGCCACTACGCCGAAAGCAAACCTGAATGGAAGAAATATCTGTTTATGGATGAGTATGAAGTTGGAGAAGTGCAGGTTGCAGCTTAATTGAAAATGGATAGTTGATAATTTTTTTGTCATTGTCCATTTTCAATTCTCAATTTTCCATTATCTAATGAATTTCTACGAACAAGCGTGGCTCTATGATCTGGTTCATGCTAAACCCGCCGACAGCGAAAATATTAATTTTTATGAAAGGGCAATTGATTTTTACGGTCAACCCGTCCTTGAACTCGCGAGTGGAACGGGTAATTTTCTCGTTACCTTAACCGAAAACGAATACGATATTTCGGGAACGGAAAAATTCGAAGAACGCATTAATTTCTCAAACCAAAAAGCGGAATCACGTCAGGTTGAAACGAATCTTTTCAACGCAGATATGCGTGATTTTGAGCTAAACCAAAAATTTAATCTGATATTTATTGCCGGGAACGGTTTGCAGCATCTCAAAACCATTGAAGAAGTTGCTTCATGTTTTGCCTCAGTTAAAAGGCATTTAACCCCAAATGGCAGATTTATTGTCGAGGTTTTTAATCCCTCAGTTGAATTATTAAGCCGCACCCCGCCTCAACGATATTTTGTTGGTGAATACAAAACCGAGGAAGGTTGGATCGTGATAGAAACTACCGTTCGCTACGATTCGGCTACGCAAATTAATTACATTGATTGGCATTACAAAAACCAATATTGGAAAGAAGAACAAACAATATCATTCACTATGCGCCAATTTTTTCCGCAGGAGTTAGATGCACTTTTCCTTTACAATGGGTTCAAAATTGAACATAAATTCGGTAATTTTGACCAATCCCCATTTACTGCAAAATCACCCAAACAAATTATTGTGGCAACACTAATTTAGATTCCTTTCTGACTGACAAATATTTTCCTCCAATTGCCTCAAAACCACAAAATCTTTTCGTTTGAAAATTGCAATACCTTTTATTGGTTTCCCCTTTTCTTATCCTGCGTCTTTTTAACCAAAAGATTATTTATTTCCAAGTAAATTTAACCACTGCTTCTTTCACATATTTTTGCAAGCTATTGCAAACATTACAATTACTTCTCGGCACAAAACTTGCGATTATTTTTCTTGCAACAACTCTTTTCGAGTTTGAATAAATCGGGAGGTATAAATTTATGAAAAAACCAACTAAATTGTTTATTTTGGGCACAATAATTATCAGTTTGTTTACCGGATTGATGTGGTTTGCTCCAAAATTTGCATTGGCGGAACAAAGCACAACAATTACTGCTAAAGTGACTTCAAATTGTTCGCCTGTTTTGAGAACTTTTACCGTTCCTGTCGGTAAAACTGCTACCAATTTTAACATCGATGGATTTTCATCAGGTGTAAATTGTGGAACTGGCGCAGCAATCACGCAATCCGGCTTTGATATACATTATGGAGCCTGCCCCAATCCACGGAGTGATGGTGATGTGTATTGGTATAGAAAGAATGGCGCAAGCTCATCAAGTTCCAGCAAGTTAAGCGAACTTGATGTTTCCGAAGGCACTTATTGCCTGTCATTTGACGGCGGAAAAGACGGATATGTTCGGCTTCGATACGATTTAAAATAATCGTAAACGAACTTAATGTAAAAATGGGGCATTGAAGGATGCTCCATTTTACTTTGCCCACCTCATCGAAACCTGATTTGAAGAAATAAACCAACAGAAAAATCTCTATATCTATTAACCGCAAAAGATCACTAAATTACACGATATTAAAACTAATTTTCGTGTCAGTTTGTGTTTGTTCGTGGCTCAAACATCGTTATTCAAATTGTCACAAATCTTTCCGAAAGGAATGCAACTTAAAATTGTCCAAATAGGAGGTTAAAGGTTTCAGAAGTTTCAGAGTTTCCAGAGTTGCAGAGTTTGTATTTGTTAATCAAACAACTATCTGTAACTTCCCGTGACTAACTGCAACTTTCTGCAAACTAAAAACAATTATGAACAAATCATTATTTCAAACTGTGAAAGGTCTTTTCACACCACCAGCAAATACTGTCAACGAAGCAGGTGGAACAGCTTACAAATTTTCACCAAAACACGCTCTGGCACAATATGCGGCAACGGGTTGTTTCTCAAATATTTTTTACGCAGATGCGAGCGAACAGCTTGATAAAGTTCTGGATTTAACCAAAGAACTTGATGCAGAATTTGTTGCAAAAGTCGCAATTTACGCACGTGAAAAAGGCTATATGAAAGATATGCCTGCGCTTTTGGTCGCGGTTCTTTCAACCAAAGACAAAGAGCTTTTGGAAAAAGTTTTCCCGCGTGTAATTGATAATGGAAAAATGCTCCGCAACTTTGTCCAAATTATGCGTTCGGGCGTAGTTGGTCGTAAATCCCTTGGTTCATTGCCGAAAAGATTGGTTCGTGAGTGGTTTGAAAACCGCAAAGCGGAAACTATTTTCAAACAATCTGTCGGTCAAGCTCCATCGTTTGCGGACATCTTGAAAATGATTCACGCAAAACCGCAAGACGCTGAAAAAGAAGCACTTTTCGGCTACTTCATCGGACGTGACATTGACGCGGATAAACTTCCTGAATTAGTTAAAGCGTTTGAAAAATTCAAAACCGGTGACTCTTTGGAAGTTCCGAGTGTTCCTTTCCAAATGTTGACGGCTTTGCCTTTGTCAACCAAAGAATGGACTGAAATTGCGCGTAACGCTGCTTGGCAAATGACCCGGATGAACTTGAATACATTCCAACGTCACGGAGTTTTCCAAAATGCTGAAATGGTGCAAACAATCGCAAATCGTTTGCGTGACGTTGAAGCTATCAAAAAAGCAAAAGTTTTTCCTTACCAATTACTTTCTGCTTACTCTGCAGCTTCTAACAACGCCGAAATTCCGCGTGCAATTACCGAAGCATTGCAAGATGCTCTGGAAATTGCAACCGAAAATGTTCCTGCGATCAATGGTAAAATCTACGTTTTGCCGGACGTTTCAGGTTCAATGGGTTCTGCTGTGACAGGCTACCGTAAAGGCTCAACTTCAACAGTTCGTTGTATCGATGTTGCCGGTTTGGTTGCTTCTGCATTGCTCCGTAAAAATCCGTTGGCTGAAGTTTTGCCGTTTGAAAACAGTGTGGTCAATATCGCTCTGAATCCGCGCGATTCGGTAATGACCAACGCTCAAAAATTGGCAAGCATCGGCGGAGGCGGAACAAACTGCTCAGCACCGCTTCGTGATTTGAATAAAACTAAAGCAAGGGGCGATTTGGTCATCTACGTTTCGGACAACGAATCATGGATGGATACCAACCGCACCTGGAACAGCGGAACGGAAACGATGAAACAATGGAACGAATTCAAATCTCGTAACAAAGACGCGAAACTTGTTTGCATTGACATTCAACCAAACGCAACTACGCAAACTCAAGAACGTGCGGACATCCTCAACATCGGCGGATTCTCTGACCAAGTGTTTACACTGATCTCAGAATTTGCAGGTGGAAGAATGAATGCTGAACATTGGGTTGGTGTGATTAAGACGGTTGAAATTTGGTTTCAACTATAGATGAACATAGAATATTTTGGTAATTTCTGTGTTCATCCTACTACTTAGGATTATCATGTCTTGCGGTAGCTCGCTGCGCAGAGAATCGAGCGTGCTGATGGCAGACAGGGCAAATTCCGCCATCGCTTCTGCATGATCTGCACGCGCGATGGGGAGTCCGGCCACCACCATGTATGCGTCGCCAATCGTCTTGATTTTTTCCAGACCGTGCTTTTGCGCCAGCAGATCAAGCGCAGAAAAAATCCGGTTGAGCAGTCGCACCAGATCAATGGCTGGCAGCTTGGCGGATAGC
>DAORIL010000078.1:0-15163 GCA_035438525.1 Pyrinomonadaceae bacterium | reverse complement strand
CATTATGAAACAATTTGGCGTAAGTTACCAGTAAAATTTGTTCAAAGCAATCGGGTAAATTAGCTAAGCATTGAAATTTGGTTAAAAAGTTTGGATAAACATTGATTCGGCTAACTGTCCGATAAGCCACAGATTGAGGTTTATTGAATAAAAAATATGAGAAGAGATTTTAGCCATCAAAGATGGCAACAGCATAAAGCCTAATGGCATTAAGGATTATTGCCAGATGTCCGACACACTTCAGTTTGTCGCAACGGTTAGAATTTAAAGAATTGGCAACAAACTAAAGATTTGTTGGACTTTTCATCTTTCCTTTAACTTGATGCCATTACGCTTTATGCCGTCACCCGTTACACGGGTTAAAAACCAATTATTCTTTCTCGTTTTTCTTTTTAAATGCCATCAGTTTGTTAAACTTTTCTGACTAATTTATTTCCTTTTTTTGAATCCACTCTAACTATTTGAGCGAATAATAAAGTTTGACCTTTTGGTTTTGATAAACAGAAATTTAACAAAAAGGCTTATAATTATTAGGGTTTAGTTAAATTTGAGCGTAAAATCTTAATTTAAGTGAATTGCTATTCAAAACAATCGGTGATTGAATAAATAAACTCAATCAGATTGGAAAATAGTGGGTTAAGCGCGGCTTTTTGAATTGTTTTGTAGAAAGCCAAACTTTAAAGCAAATACGTTTTAACTATTCACTAATTTATCAATCAGGGTCAGTGAACAAGGAGGGAAGGAAATGGATCTAGAGGGAAAGACCGTTTTGGTCGTTGGAGCAGGGCGTGGAATCGGACGCTGTGCCGCCGAGCTTTTTTCACAGGCAAATGCTAATGTCGTCATCACTTCGCGGAACGAAGCAGAGTTGATGGAGCTCGAATACAAACTCAACACTAAAGGAAATCCAAACATTTTAGCGGTAGAAGCAGATGCCGGAAACGAAGCAGATGTCAAGAGTCTGGTTGAACAGACGTTGGCAAAATTCGGTTCGATTGATTATCTTATTCACACGGCGGGACAAGGTATTTTAAAGCCGTTTGGCGAACTGACTTTGAACAACTTTGATGATTTAATCAATGCTAACGTCCGCACTGCATTTATTGTTTTCCAGGCTGTTCTGCCGATAATGGCGGAACAAAAATTTGGTCGGGTAGTTGCCATTCCCGGAATCCTGGGCAAGGCTCCGATGATGCAGGCATCCGCCTATTGTGCGGCAAAATATGCGCTGACAGGGATGATCAAATGTCTCAAAGATGAATACAAACGCTTTGGCATCCGTTTTAGTCTGATGCATTTTGGCGGAGTTGATTCGAGCTTTTGGGACAACGTCACGATGAAGGTTCAGCGCGACAAAATGCTTTCGATTGATGCCGCTGCTAAGGCAATTTTCTTTGCCGCAACCCAAGAAGGCGAAGGTGTTATGTCGGAAGTCGTGCTGATGCCCGAAAATCATCAATTAGTTTAGAAGTGAAAAAGGTTAAAAGTATAAAAGTGTAAAAGTTTGTATCAAGATCAAGCTAAATTGAATTTTTAACAGAGTAATAAAGTCTTTTTTGAATTAGAATTTTAGAAATGAAAAGTTTATACTTTTTCACTTTTTAGCTTTTCCACCTTTAAACTTGCCGCCATTAAATCTATGAATCAGAATGAAAAACTTCTTGCAGAAGGATTTCAAAAATGTCAGGAGATTACCCGTCAATTCGGGACGAGTTACTATTTTGCAACTCAGTTTTTCCCCCGTCAGGTGCGGCTTGCCATTTATGCCATCTACGCTTTTGCGCGGATTCCCGACGAGTTTGTAGATAATCCCGACAATGTTGATCCGGCAATTGCCCGACAACAAATCGAAGAGTTTCGAGATAATTGGCGCAAAGCAATGTCTAACAAAGATTCGGACGATTCTATTCTGCTGGCAATCGCAAAAACCTTTGACAAATATCAAATCCCTGCAGCCGAAGGCGAAGCCTTTTTTGATTCGATGCTCCAGGATACAGAAAAAACAACATACGCCAATTACGCGGAATTAGAAAATTATATGTATGGCTCGGCGGGTGTGATTGGACTGATGGTAACGAGGATTGTCGGCTATTCTTCCGAAGATGCTTTCAAACACGCCTTACAACTTGGCTATGCTTTTCAGCTAACAAACTTTTTACGCGACATCCGCGAAGATTGGGACATTCGCCAGAGAATATATTTACCGCAGGACGAATTGGCAAACTTTGGTGTGAGTAAAGAAGACATTGCCAATCACGTTTACGATGAGAAATTTATCGCGTTAATGAAATTTCAAATCGAACGCAATCGGAAAATTTATCGGGAATCGTTGAAAGGAATCCCGATGCTCAAACCGCGTGGACGGATAGCCGTCAAAATTTCTTACGTTTTATATTCGGGAATTTTAAGCGAAATCGAAAAGCTAAACTACAATGTCTTTAAACAAAGAGCCCGAACCAGTTTTATGCAAAAGCTACGACTGTCGGCAAAAGCGCTTTTTAATGGTTAATGGTTAATTGTTAATTGTTAATTATTTTTGTAGATAAAGGTTAATTCACCATTTACCATTTACTATTCACTATTCACCAAATTTTATGAATAAACACGTTATCGTTATCGGCTCAGGCATCGGCGGATTAGGCGTTGCCGGACTGTTTGCTAAAAAAGGCTATCAGGTTACCGTTCTGGAAAAAAATGCTAACTTTGGCGGACGGGCGAATATCTTTGAAGAACAAGGATTTAAGTTCGATATGGGACCGTCGTGGTATCTTGCGCCTGATCTTTTCGAGCATTACTTTAATCTGGTTGGCGAAAAAGTCGAAGATCATCTTGATTTGGTCAAACTTGCACCATCGTATCGAATCTTTTTTAAAGATCGGAATATGAGTGTTGATATTCAATCCGACATTGAAAAGGATGCCGCGATGTTTGACGAAATCGAACCCGGCGCAGGCGACCAGCTTCGCAAATATTTGCAGCAATCCGAGTATCAATACAACGTAGCGACCAACTTTTTTATGTTCAAAAATTACGATACGATTTTTGACTTTTTCAATCGCCGCGTAATGACCGAAGGGCAAAAACTTTCCGTCTTCTCGAAAATGCACACTTTCGTCTCGCGCTTTTTCAAGTCCGAAGAATTACGCCAAATTATGGAATACACAATGGTTTTCCTCGGCACATCACCTTACGAAGCACCCGCGCTTTACAATCTGATGAGCCACATGGACTTTAACCAGGGCGTTTTTTATCCCCAAGGCGGTTTTTACGAACTGATCAAAGCGTTAGTTAATATTGCCGAAAAAAATGGTGCAAAACTAAGAGCAAATGCCCCTGTTGCCGAGATTTTGGTTAAAAACGGTCAGGCAACAGGTGTCAAACTCGAAAGCGGAGAAATAATCGAAGGTGAAATGGTCGTCTCGAACGCGGATATGCAGTTCAGCGAAACAAAATTACTTGATAAAGCGCACCAAACTTATCCCGAAAAATATTGGAAGAAAAGAATTCTCGCGCCTTCGGCTTTTATTCTCTACCTCGGAGTCAAAGAAAAACTGCCGAGCTTGATCCATCACAATCTGCTTTTTTCCCAGGACTGGCGCAAGAACTTTGCAGAAATTTATAAAAACCCCCAGCTTCCGCGCGATCCTTCGCTGTATGTCTGCGCTCCAAGCGTAACCGACCCGAGTGTTGCCCCCAACGGCAAGGAAAATCTATTCGTTCTCGTCCCGATTGCATCAGGTTTGGAAATTAGCGAGGAAGAAAGAGAAAAATATGCAGATTCAGTGTTGGAAATAATGGAACGCGAAATGAATTTGCCGAATTTGCGCGAGAAAATTGAATTTCAACGAATCTATACCGTTTCGGACTTTGCCTCAGATTACAATAGTTATCGCGGAACAGCGTTAGGATTGGCGCATACCATCTGGCAAACCGCCATTTTTCGCCCGAATAATTTTTCTAAAAAGGTCAAAGAACTCTATTATGTCGGCGCGGGAACAAATCCCGGCATCGGCACGCAGATTTGTTTGATTAGTGCAGAACTTGTTTATAAACGAATTCACGGAATTAAAGATCCTGAACCGTTGAAAAGTTTGTAACGCTGTCCGTCACGGCGGCTGTCTGTGAGGTGCGTCTCGCCCTCACATTTCGTTAAGGAAAATCAAGATTAGAAAATAAATTGAGTTTTAAATTAATCAAACGCCACCGGGACGGATGGCGATACAGCCAGCGAGGACGCTAGCGTTACAATTTTAGAAAAACTTTGAAAAGGCAATGAACCAAAAGAGCGCAAACCCGATTAATGTATTGAGCCAGGGGAAATAACGATAAACTGCAAAGACGTGTTGTTGGCTGTAATTCCAAAGCGAGATCAGCATCATTGCTAAATATGCAGCCGATGCTAAAAGACTGAAAACACCAAGATATTTGAAAGTTAAAATCCCAGCCAACAAATAAAGAATCGCACAAAAGATCAGTGTTCCTTTGCCTCCCAGTAACGTGGCAACTGTTTTGAATCCCGCCGCGTGGTCTGCCTCAATATCGGGAACGGCTGAAAATGCGTGCATCGCCATGACCCAAAATGTTCCGGCTAAAACTATTTCCCAAGGCAAATTAGTTCCGCCGAGCAGAAAATAAGCAAAGATGCCGGGAAAGATATATAGAATATTAAAAATGGAATCAATCAGCGGAATCGTTTTTGCCCGAATCGGCGGCGCAGAATAAAAGATTGAGAAAAATAAAAATCCGATCATCGCCAGAATTGCCGAAATGTTTTGAAAGGTAGTCAGGATCAAAAATGGTAAAGTCGTCAGCGCAATAATAAACCATAATTTTCGCCGACGCTCAGGCGTGACGAGTGTTTCATAATCTTGCTTTTTAGCGTTAAGAACATCCGTTTCGTAATCAAAAATATCGTTGACTCCGTAAATCAACAGATTGGCAAAGATCAGGAAAAACGGCACAAACAACCAAAATTTAAGGTTTAATAATTCTATTTTGTCGTAAATCGCACTGATCGAACCAATCAAAAACGGTCCGAAAATATAAACCCAAAAGCGAGGTCGGCTGACTTTTAACCAAAAGCGAAGTTGTTGCATAGAAAACTGAAAATTTATCCACGAAGTTTCACGAAGTTTTTTTGAACTATATGATAAGAAAGTATCTTCCTTTCTTTTTCTTCATGACTCCTTCGTGTTTCTTAGTGGATAATCTCTTTTTAGATAATTACAGATGTTGCGAAAAAACAAAAATCTAATTTTAGCAATCATTATCTCAATTTTTTTGGCGATTGGCGCATTTTTTATGGTTAATGTGCCGTTGGTTGCCGAATACAGCACGATTTCTGCCATCAATGTTGTCTTGTTTGCGATTCCTTCATTTTGGGCTTTATCCCGTTGGTTAGGAATAAAAAATGCGCTCGTTTTCTTTGCCGTTCTGGGAATTTATGCCTTGACGATTGAAAGTATCGGTTTAACCACCGGATTTCCCTACGGAGAATTTTTCTACAATGATTTGTTAGGTTCGCGCCTGTTTGGAGTAACTCCGTGGACGGTGGCTTTTGCGTGGACTCCGCTTATTTTGGCATCTCTGGCAGTTGTGAATAGAATCATCGAATCAAGGCTTCTGCGAATTCTTGTAATGGCTTTTTTGCTGGTTTTGATTGATTTGGTGCTTGATCCGGGTGCAGTTTACTTAAATTTTTGGAAATATTCGACAGGCGGTTATTTTTATCAAGTGCCGTGGACAAATTTTGCGGGCTGGCTGCTTTCGGGAACGATCGGTGCAATTATTTGCGAGGTTCTTTTGTCATTTATCAAACCTAATTCCCTCGCGCCCGTTCAGCTAACTATCAGTTGTTTCTATATCTTAATGTTTTGGACGGCTTTGGTCGCAATGGCGGGCTTGTTGATTCCGGCAATTTTAGGATTAATTTTATTGATTGGTTTAGGGAAATTCTATTATCGTTTTTATGACAAATTGAACTGATTTCGTTAGATTTTAATTTCTCTGTGGATAACCACATTGTAAATAAGTATAGCTTTTTGAATAATTTAACTTGATATAGTCTGGGAGAATAAAATATGAATCGTTATGTTTTTTATTTTCTGATTGCATTGTTAGTTTTCGAGATTTTTTCAATCATCAATTATTTAGGTTGGAATGATCGAAAAAATTTGCAGAATATTAACTTAATAAAAAACTCTCAATCCGAAACTGATAAGAATTATTTGGAAAATGCTAAAACAAAACAATCTGAATTTGTTGAAATCAAATTAAAGGACTTACCTTGCGAGGATAAAATTCTACAAATTGTTTGGAATAAATTGACGAATGAAATCGGCTCAATTAACTCTGAAAGGGCAAGAAATATTAAGAATTGCAGTGATATTATTGAGAGTTTTTTTGAGTCTCCTGACTTAAATAATGACGGGCAGAAAGAAATATTTATTCGAGGAGTCGAAAACCCATTTCGTTGCGGAAATAATTGTTCTAAATATTGGGTATTTGAAAAAATCAACGGACAAAGTTATCGGAAAATTTTCGAGGCGAACGGTTATCTTCCAGTTGTAAGAAAAAGCAAAACGCTTGGATACAAAAATATAGCTTTTGAATTTTATGCTTCTGCCATCGAATTTATAGATGGAACTTACAAATTTAACGGAACTGAATATGTCTTAAAAAATTGCTGGTCAGAAAATAAGTTAGTCAAAAATAAAGACGGAGATTTCGTTAAAAGAAATAAATGGAAGGTCAAAAATTACGATTGTCGGGAAATTGAATCATCTCAAAAGTAAAGAAACTTGAAAAAGAAGACTGATTTACTGTAATAATTCAATAACCATTAACTATAACTTACAATTTTATACAAAACCTTTCCTATATTACAAACAAAGAAATTTGGCAAAAAGGCTTAAATTTGTTAGGCTTTAACTTAGAATTAAGAATCTTTATAAAAAAGTAAAAATTATGTTTAGTGATAATTTCCGTCGCGGCGAAGGAAAAACAAAAGGAATGAGAGGCTCAAAAGCTGCCTCAAAATTAGCGGATATTGGTTGGAAAACCTTTCAGGCAGTCAATAAGGCTCTGCCCGAAGGCAAATCAATTCAACCGAATTGGGCAGCCGAACCGCTTTTGAAATCTTATGAGCGCACTGCGCCGCCGCTTGGATTTCCGCGTGAAACCGACTCTTTGTGTCCAACCTGCGTCAAGCAAGTGCGCGAAGGTGTTATTAATAAGGATATTCCGCTTGAAATTCTGATGAATTCGCATCCGGGCGAAATCAAAGCGCAAATTCTCGAAGAAAACGGTCAAGTCATTATGCGAAAAACTTGCCCGACTCACGGCGAATTTATTGATGTTTTAGCGACCGATTCAAAATTTTTGGAACGCATCGAAGGTTTATTTTTCGGACGCGATTTCAAATCAGCCGAAGACGATCATATTCATCATCACGGAACATCAGACATCAAATACGGACGTGGTGCAGTTTTGACGGTTGATCTGACTAATCGCTGCAATATGATGTGCAATCCGTGTTTTATGGATGCGAATCAAGTTGGCTACGTTCACGAACCAACCTATGAAGACACCAAAGCAATTTTAGACCGCGCCATTTCTTTCAAACCACGTCGTCAAATCATCATTTTATTTTCGGGCGGTGAGCCGACTCTTTCACCATACTTTTTGGATGCGGTTGCTTATGCTCGAAAGATCGGTTTTTATCGAATTTTAGCGGCAACTAACGGAATTCGTTATGCCGAAGACATTGAATTTTGCAAAGCGGCGAAAGAAGCCGGACAACACGGCGTTTATCTCCAATTTGATGGTGTCAGCGAAGAAAAGAACAAACATCGCGGCGTTGGCAATTTGTTTGACGTAAAACTCAAAGCGATTGAAAATCTCGCTTCGGTCGGAATTAAAGTTACACTTGTCACAACCATCGTCAATACTATCAACAACGATGCGATTGGCGACATTGTTAAATTTGCCGCGCAAAACATCGATAAAGTTCAGACGATTGCTTTCCAACCTGTCAGTTTTACCGGACGCGACGAAGACGTTTCGGACAAAGACCGCAAAGAACAACGCTATACTTTGGCAGGAATGACGCACGATTTGAAATCTCAATTAGGCGATAAACTCGCACTTGAACCATTGCGTGATTGGTTTCCGCTTTCGAGTTATTCGGCGTTTACGTCCGTAATGGATATGCTGCAAGGCGCAGACGCTCCGTGGGGCTGGTCATCTTGTAATTGTCACCCGAACTGCGGAATCTTTACGCTGATGATCGTCAATAATAGAACAGGCGAGATGCGCTCATTGTTTGAGTTTTTCAATTATGAGCAATTTATGAAAGACGTTGCCACGATTACCGACACGGCACGCGGTAAAAAATTAACGATGGCACAGCTCGGAATGGCGATTATGCGAAATTATGACGCATCAAACGCTCCCGAAGGATTTCCAATCTCAAACATCTTAAACCTGTTCAAACCTTCGTCAACCACTTCAAACTCGGATAGAAATGACCGAATGAAGCAGGAAAAATCGGACGAATGGCGCGTTCTCTGTGTCGAAGGAATGTGGTTCCAAGACCTTTTCACCTACGATTTTCGCCGGACTGAAATGTGTGTGATTCCCTACGGAACGCAAGAAGGTGAAGTTTCATTCTGTGCCTACAACACTGGCGTTGGTTGGAGACAAATCATCGAAGAAATGCACAAAACTGCATCTTTAGGCGAATGGTATGAAGAACACGGTCGCCACGCCGTTTATGCGAAAGGCAAAGAAGTTCCGGGAATTGGCAAAGTCCGTTCATTAAGTCTGCCTGTTATTGCCAAAGTTTTACAGGAAGATTTAGATAAACCAACCGTTACGCCATTTTTGGTGGATGAAGAAGAAGCGGAGAAATACGATAAAGTTGGGGTTTAATCCAATTTCAACCAGAAAAGAGGGTGCAGATTTCAAACTTCTGCACCCTCTTTTTTATTTCAAAAATTCTTTTTACTTGGTTTCGCCAATTTCATAGATTTTTATCAAATCATTTTCAACCGTAAAAATCTGTTCAACCGTTCTCTCAGCTAGCAAATTACCTTCTAAATCTTTTACAACTTGGTGAACAGTGACAATTATTCGCCCGTTTTCATCGGTTTCGGATTTCAAAATTTCAAGCTGCGGATTAAAAACTTCAAACTGTCTGCGCCAATATTCATTCACATTGTCGCGCCCGTAAATAAAACCGCCTTCCATCCCGTTTGCCCATTTAACATCTTCTGCAATCATCGAAAGCACGGTTTCTATTTCGCGCCGATTAAATGAATCGTAAAGGCTTTGAATAAAATCCTGATTTGAAAACATATTCGAAAACATATTCTTTGATTATAAAGATTTTAATTTTTTGACCGAAAGCTGATAGACAAACTCCAGTCCGTCAATTTCGTCCATCTGTTCAGCGACTTTTTCAAATTTAAGTTTTTTGATCATTGCTGTCGAAGCAGTATTTGTTGGTGAAACCGAAGCGATAAAATTTTCCAAAGGATATTGTTCAATTGCCCAATTCATCAAACCGAGAAGTGCTTCCTCTGCAAATCCCTGCCGCCGATTTTGAATAAATATCGTATAGCCGAATTCAATTGCGTGCGGCGCATATTTTTGGAGATATTGAGGATTAGGGCACGTATGAAAACCGATAAAGCCGACCATTTCGTTTGATTCTTTGAGTCCGATGGCACGCAGTCCCCATAAAAGATATCCGGCATCACGGCGGTAATCTTGCAGTCTGCGCTTTGACAGATTAGTTTCACTCAACCAATCCTGCGAAATTCTGAATCCGATGAGCGATTCGGTTTTTTTAGCATCTCCAATAAAACTCGCTTCTAAAAAATCCTCTGTCATTAGTCGCAAAGATAAACGTGGGGTAATGATTTCCTGCAATAAATTTCTCCTCTTCAATGAAAATATCAAATATAGTTTAACCGTTTATGGGTTCAATTAAAATCAAGGCTTTAGTTTTTTCAATTGTTCAACAGCATTATCATTTTTCGGATTAAGTTCCAAGTTTTTTTCGTAATATTTGATTGCTAATTCTTTTTCGCCTTTGGTCATATAGGCTTCAGCGAGGCTGTCCCAAGCATTAGCAGAGTTTGGAAAATCAATCGTGTTTTGTTTGAAAAGTTCAATCGCATCATCGACCTTTTTCATCCGCAAAAGAGCATAACCCATATTGTTAATTTGCGATTCAGTGATGGTTAATTTGCTGTTTTGCCTGCGCTGTTCAAGATAATTTTTAAGCGGTTCGGCAGCACCAGTGGCAATAATTGTTTTTAGCAATGTGCGGGCGGGCGAATCGTATCGGTCATAGTTTAACCAGGCGATTCCGGGATGTTTTCCGCCAATCGCATCAGTTAAGATTTCCGAAGTAATCGAAAGTCCGTTGGAACTATTAGCAAAATAAACTATCGCGTTTTTCTTCGGCAAAAATGCGGTAATGTATGCTTTGCTGTCCCCTTGATCACCCCAATGCCAGAATGATTTTCCTTCGTCGGTAGTTTCCAATCCAAGGCCCAATCCCCAAAAGACTTGCGGTGATTTTTCATTAACATTAATTTGCGGCGTAAACATTGCTTCCCATGTTTTCTTTTTTAAGCCTTTGCCATTCAACAGTGCAACCACAAAACGTCCATAATCTTCCGCTGTGGTTCGCAGACTTGCCGCAGCATTGACATCTTTTCCTTGATTGCGAAAGAGTTTTTTGCCAAGTGAATCGTGCCGATAAACTGCTGTATTTTGGTATTTATCCTGCCATTGATAACTGCTATGAGTCATTTGGAGCGGCTGCAAAACCGTTTTTTGCATAAAATCTTCCAGCTGCATTCCGCTGATTTTTTCGACGACTTTTGAAAGGTAAACAAAACCCTCGCCCGAATAACTGAATTTTTCACCCGGTGTGAAATTAATTGGTAAAGTTTTTGAATTGTTTGCCCGCCAGTTTGGGAAACCGCTGGTATGACTCAAAACGCGTCGAGCCGTGATTAAATTCAAACGCGCATCATCACCAACGTCGTAATTATTTCCTAAGTATTTATTAAGCGGTGTGTCCAGATCAATTTTGCCTTCATCAACCAATTTTAGGACTCCATAAGCAAAAACGACTTTGCTCAATGATGCTGCTTCAAAAATCGTTTCGTTGGTGACAGGTTCGTTTGTTTCGGCATTTTTTACCCCAAAGCCTTTGCTCCAGACAAGTTTTCCGTCCCGAACCAATGCCGCCGACATTCCCGGTATATCTGCCTGTTTCATTAAATTTGGAATATCTTTTTCCAGACTCTCGATTGCTGAATTAGTTGATTTGGCATCGCTTAACGGCGCGTATTTATTTTGCTGCGCCGAAATTAAGGCAGAAAATAAAGTTATGCATAAAGACAGCAAAAATAATTGTTTGAATATTTGAATTTTCATTTTAAACCTCTGATTTGAGTTCCGCATTAATGATTTTTGTAATTGATTAGGAGTAACACAAAGAACGCAAAAGTTCGCTAAGAATTATTTTACCTAAGATAATTTATGACATCCTATTCAGTTTTATAAAAAATCTTGGTGTTCTTTGAGCGACCTTTGCGTAACTTTGCGTTGCAAAATTCCTAAACCTAAACAATTACTGATTTCTAAAATAATAACACCACACAGATACGTTTTATGACAGCAAAAGTTAAAAACGCAATCGGTTTTGATAAAATAAACGTCTGTCACAAATTTTTGGTTCAATCGTCTAATATTTGCAGATAATTTTATGATCAGCGACGAAAAAAGAGTAGAGGTTTTCAGGCAATATAGAGTGCGGCTGTTCGGGATTGCCTATCGAATGCTCGGGACAAATTCTGATGCCGAAGATATTTTGCAGGAAGCCTACATTCGTTGGCATCAGGCAAATGTTGATGAAATTGAAACCCCGGAAGCGTGGCTCGTTACCGTTGTCACCCGGCTTTCGATTGACCGTTTGCGAAAAGCCTCAAATGAACGCGAAACTTATATCGGTCCATGGCTTCCCGAACCTCTAACAGTTTCGAATAAACCTTCGCCCGAAGAAGAAATGGAATTTGCTTCGAATCTTTCACTGGCGTTTATGTTTTTGCTCGAAAGACTTTCACCTGTTGAACGTGCTGTTTTTCTGCTTCACGATATTTTTGAGTGCGATTATGCGGAAATTGCGCGAATTATCGGTAAAAGTGAATCGGCTTCACGCCAAATAATTCATCGCGCCCGTGAACGTGTCCGCACTGACAAACCCCGTTTTGAAACTACTGAAAAAGAACGGACAAATTTAATCAGAAAATTTTCCGCCGCTTCATACGCAGGCAATGAGCAAACCCTTTTATCGCTTTTCTCGGATGAAATTTCGATGGTTTCCGACGGCGGCGGCAAGGTTTCAGCCGCACGAAAAATCGTTCACGGAAAATCGAAATTGGCTCGATTATTTTCGTTGAACGGCATAAAACACGGCGAATCTTTCAAAAATGTCCTTCAAAAAATCAATGGCGAATTAGGTTTATTGACTTTTTATGAAGGAAAAGTTTTTGCGGCAACTACATTTGAATTTACTGAAGGAAAAATCTCGGCAATGTATCGCGTTATGAATCCCGATAAATTAAAAGCTTTTGCCGAATTGAATGAGAATTAAGAATTAGGAAGATTTGCCCGCGAAATACACGAAATACACGAAAAAAAGAAGAAAAATTTATTTGAAATAGTTTTAATTTTAGCGTCTTTTAGCGTATTTCGCGGGCAAAAAAGCTTTACAACTTGCTGACATTAATAAAGTAAAGATCAGTGGCGACAGCGAAATCATCTTTTTTGATAGAGGTTTTCATCGTTTTCCAATCGGTTGTCGGCTGAATGATTTGCCAATTATCTTTCGAACCAACTTTGACCGGCATCGCAAAATTTTTTTCATCAGCTTTCCAACGATATGAAACTACGCCTTCTTCAAATTTTAATTCAAGTGTCGGCAACGCGGTCTGACGCAAATATTGGTCAAAAATTGGAGTCAAATCCATTTTGGTCTGCTGATTGAAAAATCTGGCAATATCTTCGGTCATAATATTTTGATATTTGAAATGCTGGTAAAAATCTCGAATCAATTTCCACCAGCGTTTATCATCATTGACGATGCTCCGCAGAGTGTTGATAAATAATGCGCCTTTGAAATACATATCTTGCGGCGGCGTGGAATTTGTTCCGCGTGTCGGAATGATCGGCTGTTTGTTCTGAACTTTTGATTTATAAGCGTTCGTATATTTCAATCCGTCCTCTTTGCCGAACATATATTCGACATAGAGACACTCCAGATAAGTCGTCCAGCCTTCGTGAATCCACATATCAGACCTATCAGCGGCAGTAACGCTGTTTCCGAACCATTCGTGTCCGCTTTCGTGAATGATAATGAAATCGAATTTTGGACTGATGCCGACGCCCGTCCAATCACGTTCCAGATAACCGTTGGTAAAACGATTCCCGTAAGTGACCGCGCTCTGATGTTCCATTCCGCTGTAGGGAACCTGAATCAATTTATAGCCATCTTTTTTGAAAGGATATTCACCGAAATAATGCTCAAATGCTTTAATCATTCCATTTGCCTGTGCAAATTGCTTTTTGGCTCGTTCTAAATCTTCGGGCAAAACATAAAAATCGAGCGGCAAGTCACCCATTTTTTCGGCAAAATGCGTGTAATTTCCGATATTTAGCGAAATGCTGTAATTATTGATCGGATATTGAACCAGCCAATCCCAACGCGTGTAGCCGTCGCCAAGATCAGTTTTGCCGATAAATTTTCCGTTGGAGACATCAACTAAATTGTTTGGAATCGCCACGCTGATCTGCATATTTTCGACTTCATCGCGCCAGGTGTCTTTGTTCGGAAACCAAACGCTGGCTCCCTGTCCTTCGCAGGCAGTATTGATCCAGGTGTTCCCGGCGGCATCTTTTTTAAAGGTGATTCCGCCGAATCTGCCTGTTTCAACCGGATTTCCCGAATAATGAAAATCAATCGAATAAGTTTTCCCGGCTTTCAAGTTTTGCGGAAAATCAACATAAACAGTTCTTCCATCGCGTTCGTATTTGAGCGGAACGTCGCCAAACAAAATTTTCTCGATCTTCAAAACGGAAGTAAGTTCAAGCTGAATCCGATTATCATCCTGGAGCATTTTAAATCGAATCGTATTTTTTCCGCTCAGATATTTTTTCTCAGGATCGACGCGAATATCCAAATGGTAAAAAAGCAGGTCGTTATTCGCCCGATACTTTCCATATTCGCCTTTGATAATATCTGTCTGTTCGCTATTTGTTTGAGCAAAAATAACTGTTGCCAGAGTTAAAACCAAAAGCGCAACTGTCAGAAATTTAATTTGTTTGAACATTATTCTGTCTCCAAAAATTTAATCTATAACAAATATCTTAAAATATTCTATTTGCTAAGAAATTCTCATAAAATTGCATAGAGAGATGTAAATAAAATTGAATATGCTACATAGCAAAAAACTGTCAATGCAACAAAACCTTGCCACCGAGGAAGTGATACAGCACCAAAAATAAGAGCTAATATTGCAGCTATTGTTGCGGTTAAAACTAGCTTACCAGCAGCAGTTCCACTTTCAAATATCCATTTGCTTTTTACAAATACTATAATAATAAATGAAGTTGCGGCACTTATTTGGCTGAACCATTTTGAATATTCTTTGAAAGTCTTATAATTCATATTTTATTTTTAAGAGCAATACTTTTTCATTAAAATACTACTTAAAAGATTTACCAACTTTCCCATCCACAAAAAACCATTTTCCTAATTCTTTGAGAAAATTAGAGTGTTCGTGATGAATTTGCGGCTGTTGATGCTCGTCCAGATAATAGGCTTTGAATTCGACCATTCCTTTTTTATCTTTCGGGCTTCCGTCGATAGTTGAAATGATTTCTAATTTTTGCCATGAACTTGATTTTGCCCATTGTTTAATTGATTCAGCATCGTGAAATTTGCGGGTTGAAGGATGTGTGGTGCGTAAAAGGTAATCAACTTCAACCGTCACATAAGCAGAATAACGGGAACGCATCAAAGCCTCTGCTGTTGGAGGTTTAGCGGTTCCGCTAATAAAAGGCTGACAGCAATCCTCAAATT